>JAHEZC010000576.1 GCA_023251275.1 Parafilimonas sp.
ATTAGGTTATAAAGTAAAAGCATTTTGTTTCCAGGATAGCCCGCGTCGTGCACATTCTATTGCAGCACAGGGCGGGATAAATGCAGCAAAAAATTATCAAAATGATGGCGACAGTGTTTTCCGCTTGTTTTATGACACAATCAAAGGCGGTGACTATCGTGCACGTGAAGGCAACGTGCATCGTCTCGCAGAAGTAAGTGCAAATATTATTGATCAATGTGTAGCACAGGGAGTACCTTTTGCAAGAGAGTATGGAGGATTGCTTTCCAACCGCTCCTTCGGAGGCACACAGGTACAGCGTACATTTTACGCAGCAGGGCAAACTGGGCAGCAATTATTGATTGGCGCTTACCAGGCATTGGAAAGACAGGCAGCGCTTGGCAACGTGAAAATGTATGCACGTCATGAGATGCTCGAAGTGGTTATTGTTGATGGCAAAGCCCGCGGCATTATCTGCAGAAATCTTGTAACCGGCGAACTCGAAAGGCATTTTGGTCATGCCGTGTTATTATGTACCGGCGGATATGGCAATGTATTTTATCTTTCTACCAATGCAATGGGAAGTAATGTAACCGCAGCGTGGAAAGCGCATAAGAAAGGTGCGTGGTTCGGCAATCCCTGTTTTACACAAATTCATCCAACCTGCATCCCTGTAACAGGAGACCACCAAAGTAAGCTCACTCTCATGAGCGAAAGCCTGAGAAATGACGGGAGGATCTGGGTGCCGAAGAAGCAAAATGATACGAGAAGGGCAAATGAAATACCAGAAGAAGAAAGAGATTATTATCTCGAGAGAAGATATCCTGCATTTGGAAATTTAGTCCCGAGAGATGTAGCGAGCCGTGCTGCAAAAGAAAGATGTGATGCAGGTTATGGCGTAGGCTCATCGAAGCAGGCCGTATATCTTGATTATGCATTTGCGATAGAGCGTTATGGAAAAATCGAATGCGGCAAACATAATATCGAAAGCCCTTCTCCAGAAGAAATCCGCGACAAGGGCATGGAGGTGGTAAAAGAAAAATACGGTAACCTGTTTGATATGTATGAAAAGATAACCGGAGAAAACCCTTATGAAATACCGATGCGTATCTATCCTGCTGTACATTATACAATGGGAGGTCTTTGGGTGGATTATGAATTGATGACTAATGTTCCCGGTCTGTATGCATTAGGTGAAGCAAACTTCAGCGATCATGGCGCTAACCGGCTTGGCGCAAGTGCATTGATGCAGGGTTTGGCTGATGGCTATTTTGTTATCCCTTATACAATTGGCAATTATCTTGCTGATGAAATACGCACGGCAACCATTCCCACTTCGCATCCTGCATTTGAAGAAGCAGAAAAAAATGTACATAACAGAATTGAAAAATTGATGAGCATACAAGGCTCACAAACTGTTGAAAGCATGCATAAGCGACTTGGAAAAATTATGTGGGATAAATGCGGCATGGCGAGAAATGCGCAGGGGTTGCAGGAAGCTATCACGGAAATTCAACAACTGAAAAAAGAGTTCTGGAGCGATGTAAAAATTCCGGGCAGTATCCATGAAATGAATCCCGAGCTTGATAAAGCAGGTCGTGTAGCAGATTTTATTGAACTGGGAGAATTGATGTGCAAAGATGCACTCAAGAGAAATGAAAGCTGCGGCGGTCATTTCCGTGAAGAATATCAGACACCCGACGGAGAAGCATTACGGGATGATGCGCATTACATGTATGTAGCAGCATGGGAAATGAAAGGAGAAAGCGAATGGCAATTACACAAAGAAAGCCTCGATTATGAAGTGGTGAAACCGAGCCAGCGGAGTTATAAATAATTTCTGATAAATTGTTGTATGGCTCTATTGTTTAATTGTTTTAATCATGGAGGAAAAAAAGTACTTAAAATTAAATGATATAGAGTGTTATAAAATTGCTTTTCATTTAAGTAATTATGTTTGGGAGATAGTTGTAAAATGGAATTTATTTGCAAAAAGAACTATTGGTGAACAATTTGTGGATGCAATCGATTCCATTTCTGCCAATATAGCTGAGGGTTTTGGAAGATACAACAAAAAGGATAAGATAAAATTTTATAGATATAGCCAGGATTCTGTCAATGAATGTTTGGATTGGAACCAGAAGGCAAAATTGAGAAAGTTGCTATTGGAAGAGGAATACAACTACATTTTTTCAGAATTGAAAAAGCTTCCAAATGCAATTAATTCTCTGATTGCTTATACCAATGAAAAGTTGAAGCTATAAACCCGACAATTTAACAAATTATCCATTTAACAGTACATCAATGCACCATTACACCATGAACCTCACTCTCAAAGTCTGGCGACAAAGAAACAGCCGGGACAAAGGGCATTTTGAAACATATAAAGTGAATGATATTTCTTCCGAAATGTCTTTTCTTGAAATGTTTGATGTGCTGAATGAGCGCCTGATACATGAAGGCAAAGAACCTATTGCATTTTATCACGATT
>JAHEZC010000063.1 GCA_023251275.1 Parafilimonas sp.
TATTACCGATATTCCGACTATCCGGAATATCACTTACCAAACCTGGCCTGTCACTTATAAAGATATTCTCTCCAAAGAGCAATTGGCATATATGCTGGAACTCATTTACAGTACAGAAGCATTGACGCAGCAAATGACAGGCGAAAGACATCATTTTTTGCTGGCTTGTGAAAATAGTGATGCAATTGCATTTGCAGATTACAGCCTGCTTGATCCGGGCATTTATAAACTGCATAAATTATATGCTTTGCCTGAGCAGCAGGGGAAAGGGATGGGAAAGATTTTTATTAATCATATTATCAGCGAAATAAAAAAACTGAATGCAACTGCATTAAGGCTGAATGTAAACAGGTACAATAAAGCGAGACAGTTTTATGAGCATCTTGGCTTTATCGTTGTTGGTGAAGAAGATATTGATATCGGCAGCGGTTATTTTATGAATGACTATGTGATGGAGAAAAAAATCTGTGAGAAATTCGCCGGATGATTTTATTATAACAGTTAATGCATAATCAGGCCGCACATTCTTCCGGTTGCGACTCATTGAATGAGGCTATCTTTTTTTCAGGAATAAATCCATCATAACGCAAAATAATTTCATTCAACACTTCTTCAATCTCTTCCGCAGTTTTAAGCGTAACAAGTTTATTCCGAAATTCTTTGATATAAGGATAACCTTTCAGGTAATTGGTATAATGCCTGCGCATTTCAATTATGCCCAATACACTTCCCTTCCATTCTATAGATTTGTGAAGATGTATTTTAATTGTATCCACTCTTTGATGAATGCCAGGTAAAGCAGGCATTTCTCCGGTTAGTAAAAAATATTTTATCTCGTTGAATATCCAGGGACAGCCGATGGCTGCACGGCCAATCATTATTCCATCAACTCCATAAAGATTTTTATATGCAAGCGCTTTTTGCGGACTGTCCACATCACCATTCCCAAAAACAGGAATATGCATGCGCGGATTATTTTTTATCGCTGCAATCAATCTCCAGTCTGCTTCACCTTTATACATCTGCGTACGGGTGCGGCCATGAATGGTGAGCGCCTGAATGCCCGCATCCTGTAATCGCTCTGCGGCATCTTCAATATTCATGCTTGATTCATCCCATCCTAACCGTGTCTTGACTGTAACAGGTTTTGAGGTTGAATTTACTACGGCTTTCGTTAAACGAACCATCAGGTTAATATCTTTCAAAACCCCGGCCCCAGCCCCTTTGCAGACAACTTTTTTCACCGGGCAGCCAAAGTTTATATCAACGAGGTCGGGATTGACTGTTTCCGCAATCCTGGCGCTCATCGCCATAGCGTCTTCATCACCGCCGAATATCTGTATGCCTATTGGCCTTTCATAATCAAATATGTCGAGCTTTTGCCTGCTTTTTATTGCATCGCGTATCAATCCTTCACTGCTGATAAATTCCGTGTACATCAGGTCAGCGCCGTTAGCTTTGCATACTGCACGAAAAGGGGGATCACTCACATCCTCCATCGGTGCGAGCAGCAGGGGAAAATAAGGTAATTGTATATCGCCGATTTTCAGCATTTGCTTATTGAATATGTATAAACGGCATAAAAAATATCATGCCGCATAAAAAGAATTGCAAATTTACAGCGTTATTTGCGAATTATGTTTTCATCTCAACGATTAAGCTATCCGGCGCAGTTTGCATTACTCGGTGCATTGTTCATCGCAGGCTTTTTTACAGGCTCTGTTATTGTAGTTGTTATCGTAAAGCTTCTTCTGCACGTACCTCTTGGCAGTATGGAATCTGTGCTGGCAAACCAGGAACATGTACAGTTGTCGAGAATTCTGCAGGCAGTGTCCACTTTTTTTTATATGGCAGTGCCTTCTTTTATATTCGCATCATGCAATGGCGCCAAACCGTTAGTTGCCATTGGCTTCAGCAGGAGCATCAGCCGCACCCAGTTGTTGTTAATAATTCTCATAGCATTTGCATCCTTATTTGCAAGCGGGGCTTTCGCAGAACTCAACCAGTCCATCCCCATTCCTCAAAATGCCGCAAAATATTTTAAATCACTCGAAGACGATTATAATAAAGCGGTGTTGGCAATAGCCAATATGAGATCTGTAAGTGATTATGTAATATCATTAATTGTACTCGCGTTTCTTCCTGCTCTCTTCGAAGAAATGTTCTTTCGCGGCTGCCTGCAGCAGGTAATAATTGGATGGGCACAAAAAGCTTTTATCGGTATTCTTATCACAAGTATTTTTTTCAGTGCAATCCATTTTTCATACTATGGATTTTTGCCGCGTCTTTTTCTGGGAATGGTGCTTGGCTATATTTTTTATTATAGCCGGAATATCTGGCTAAGCATATTCGCACATTTTCTGAATAATGCTTTTACGGTAACACAGCTTTATTCACTCAGCAAGGCCGGGAAGTTAAATGCTGATTCGATGGATGATAATTTTCCTTTATATTATGGCATAGCTGCAACTGCACTTGTATTCTTTTTATTCTGGTTTTTCAGAAAAGAAAGCAATACATTATTTTATCTTGATAATCTCAAAAGAAGCAACAGCGATGAAGGGATGGTTTAAACTTTATATCACACGTAATTATGCTGAGGCCAGCATCATCAAAGGTATGCTGGAAGAAAACAATATCCCGGTAGTCGTTCTTAATAATCTCGACAGCAGCTATCTTAATTTCGGCGATATTCAAATTTATGTGCCTGAACACCTGAAAGATGTAGCCCAACAACTGCTTGATAAAGGCAAGGATAATTCAACAGAAAATAATCATTCGTGACATGTCATTGTTGTAATGAAGTATCTTTACTGCAAGTCCGGTTAACTCAGTAAAAAATCTCCATGCCTTTCAATTTTCAGACATTCAAAACCCGCACATTGACTGCTGTTGTCTTTGTGGTGATCATGCTTTCCGGCCTGCTCATTAATGAATGGACATTCCTTGCGCTTTTTTCTGTAATGCATTTCGGGTGCTGGATAGAATATCAAAAACTGATCTGCCTCGTTGATAATGATTATTGCAGTACGGGATCATTGCATAAATATGCTGCCATGCTTGCAGGATGGGGATTCATGCTGTGGATGACAAATGATGCATTTAATATCGGCATTGTTCACTTATATGAAATTGGCTGGTGGCTGATGCTGGTAATGCTTATTGCTCTGCCCGTTGCAGATTTAGTATCGAGTAAGCAATTCAGTTTAAAGAATACAGGCTATTCTTTTCTTGGTTTATTGTATATCTCTTTAAGCTGCGGCCTGATGATTAACTTAAGGGCCGAGGGTATTATCTTTTTTGGGAGCGCTGTTACCATTGATTTAGGATGGATATTGCCTCTTGTATTAGTATGCAGTATCTGGATAAACGATACGATGGCTTATATTGTTGGTTCGCTTATCGGCAAGACACCTGTCAGCAGCATATCTCCGCGTAAAACATGGGAAGGCACGTTGGGCGGCGCTTTACTTGCTGTGGCAGCTATTACCTTAGCCGGTTACTTTTGGTTTGGCGTAGCGGATATTATTTCACTCGTTGTAATTTCTTCTCTCGCAGCAATCATGGGTACAGCAGGCGATTTCCTTGAGAGTAAGCTCAAGCGGATGGCAGGCGTAAAAGACAGCGGAAGGATTCTGCCCGGTCATGGCGGTTTTCTTGACAGGTTTGATTCCCTTTTGATAGCGACAATTTTTGTATGGCTCTATGTAAAGCTTTTTCTTTGAACAACTTCATTCTTCCTGTAATTCCTTATTACCTGTTGCATTAAAAAATGCAAAATCGAGGTTCTCGTTTATCTTTGCCGCTTAACTGATTTTCATGAGCATTCACAGGGAAGGATATAAGATCATTGGCATTGCATCATTATTATTCGGAGTAACAAATATTATCTCATTTTCTTTTTTGAGCGGTGTGCTTCCATGGGTAGCTGCCGTAATTTTTATCATTACTTTTTTACTTCTCATTTTTACAGTGTCATTTTTCAGGATACCTGAACGAAAATTTACGATTGCAGATGATAAAATAATTTGCCCTGCCGATGGGAAAGTAGTGGCAATCGAAGAGATGCATGACGGAGAATATTTTCATGACAGGCGCATACAGGTAAGTATTTTCATGAGCCCTGCCAATATTCATGTAAACCTTAATCCTGTTAGCGGAACAGTAAAATACAGCCATTACCATCATGGAAGATATTTGGTAGCCTGGCATCCCAAATCATCTCTTGAAAATGAAAGGCACAGCGTCGTGATAGAGAATGAAAAAGGCGCCATACTGGTAAAACAGATTGCAGGGGCTATGGCAAAACGCATTTGTAATTATGCAACCGTGGGGCAGCAGGTGATACAGGACAGCGAGCTTGGTTTTATAAAATTCGGAAGCAGGGTAGATGTGCTGCTCCCACTGAGTGCTGCGGTGGAAGTCAGGCTGAACCAGTCTGTAAAATGCGGTGTAACAATACTGGCAAGTTTTTAATTTCATCAATAATATTTTGCTTTGAAAAGATTTTGCTTTGTATTTTCAGTGAAGTGAAATAATTTAGCTGTATGAAAAAGATTGTTGCAATAGTTTTAGCTGCATTTTTAATGGGCACTATGTCATTTTCCCAACAGCCTCCGCCAAAAAGTAAAACCAAAGGGAAAAAAGTCTGCGCTGCCAATGGAAAAACCTGCAGTAAAAAAGAAATGAAAAACGATACAACAACTGCCAAGCCGCAATAGACTTATCCATAACAGGCAGTTTTATTATTTCACGCCATTTTCCTGCTCACAGAATTTTTCAACAAAAAATAAAAGTTATCCGCGCAGAACAATCTCCGGTACTTTAATCGTTGTAGATTAGGAGCGCTTTAATAAACCTGAATAACTGAACATTTCTTATTAAATTTTCGAAATATTTTTTATGCAACGATTGCTTTTAATCGCCGGTCTTATCATTCTTTTTGCTGCTGAAATGCTGCGCATTTATTTTATCATGCCCTTTCCCGGAAGCCAGCATGGAAACACAATTGATATTGCATATTTTCTTGGCCGGTACATCTGGCACATAAGGATTGTGGTTTTGTTGTTGCTTGCAATTCCTGTTTATCAGACGTTTGCGCAAAGCAGGAAATGGAAAAAGATTTTGTTAAGCATGGTGCTGCTGCTATATGCAGTGATTTTTTATTTCGTCAACTTCCGCTTCCAGGCAGATAAAATGTTTTATCAGCCACAGCACAAAAATCTTGTTTCTGCTGCAGATAATAAAGTGCCGTTAAACAGGCTGGTGATTGGAGTATCATTGAATAATGAAGCAAAAGCCTACCCTATTGAAATCATCGGCTATCATCACCAGGTGCAGGATACTATAGCAGGTCAGCCGGTAATTGTTACCTATTGCACCGTTTGCAGAACTGGAAGAATTTTCAGCCCGGTGGTGAATGGAAAGAAAGAGAAGTTCCGGTTAGTGGGTATGGATCATTTCAATGCTATGTTTGAAGACAGCACCACGAAAAGCTGGTGGCGGCAGGTAACTGGTGAAGCTATAACGGGCCCATTAAAAGGGTCATCACTGCAGGAAATTTCTTCACAGCAAATGACGCTCAGTGCATGGTTAAGAGCATATCCCGGTTCGTCTATCCTGCAGCCTGATACGATTTATAATCAGGAATATGAAGACCTCGAAGGTTTTGATAATGGTACTATTGAAAGCGGCCTTGAAAAAAGAGATTCTGTATCATGGCAAAGGAAATCATGGGTAATAGGCATCGTCGCAAATAATTATGCAAAAGCTTACGACTGGAATGACCTTGTGAAGCAAAAACTCATCGAAGATTCTTTGCCCGGTTTACCCATCATTATCACCCTCGAAAAAGATACAGCTTCGTATCATGTCTGGAGCAGAATACTGAACGGGCAAAATCTGCATTTCACAAGAAATAATGCCGGGGAATTGAGAGACAATAATACACAATCTCTGTGGAATGATGACGGTATTTGCACAGAAGGGATTCTTAAAGGACAAATGTTAGGAACTGTGCAGGCATCGCAGGAATTCTGGCATTCATGGCAGACCTTTCATCCCGCTACTGTAAAGTATTCTCCTTGAAAATGCTTTCTTAAAGGCGTCGTTTTTTTTATTTCTGACGAGTTGCAAAATGCTTCTTTCAAAAAAAAATTGCAGGTCGCTCTGTTTGTTAAACAATTTCCAGAAATCCACCAGCAATCTCTTTTTTAATCGGCAACTCAAAGTCATGTAATGGTATAATGTCTTTCGCTTTATATTTAGATAATGAGTGAAAGAAAATAAAAATTTATTGGCAGCAGTAATATTAAAAAGAGAAAACACGTGAATACAATTCTCAGCGTTCAGGATCTGAACAAAACTTATCAAAGCGGTGGAAAAACATTAGAAGTGCTTAATAATATCAGCTTTTCACTTTCTGCAGGTTCCACCAATGCAATCGTTGGTCCATCCGGCAGCGGGAAGACTACACTGTTGGGTTTATGTGCAGGCCTTGATAAATTGAGTTCCGGTGATGTTGAATTAAATTATATAAAGCTGAATAAACTGACTGAAGATCAACTGGCACAGGTTCGTAACAAATATGTCGGTTTTATATTTCAAAACTTCCAGTTGTTGCCTGCACTAACAGCATTGGAAAATGTAATGGTGCCACTGGAACTGCGCGGAGAAAAAAATGTGAAGGCAAGAGCAATTGAGTTAATGGATAAAGTAGGGCTGGCGGATCGTGGGCATCATTATCCTGCCCAGCTCTCCGGTGGCGAGCAGCAAAGAGTGGCAGTAGCACGTGCCTTCTCCAACCAGCCGCAAATATTATTTGCCGATGAGCCTACCGGCAACCTTGATGCTGAAACAAGTGAAAAAGTAGAGAAGCTTATATTTGATCTGAACAAAGAAGCAGGAACCACTTTAGTGATCGTCACACATAACGTTGAACTCGCCTCGAAAACACAACGTATCATCACGTTAAAAGGAGGCATGGTGGTTTCGGATGAGAGAATAAATCGTTTTGATTTTTTATGAAAACAAAGTAATTTCGAAATATGTATTTTATACTATCCATATTTGCCTGACTTGTTGATAAGGTTCGGCAAATGAACAATAAAAATTACTTTGACTGTAATTGAATTGGAAACTATTTACAATGCATTTCCCATAACAGATTTAACAAATAAAGACAAAAATCCGGATGAATGAAAACATAAAAATCATACCCAGCTCTGTCGCAGGAATAAGAAAACCTAAGTGGTTGTATCTGATAAAAATGTTTCGGATCTCTTAATTTAAAACCTCTTCTCATGAAACTCACAATAGTTATTACCAAGGGTGAAGATTACTATGTCGCTTCGATAAAAGAAATTCCTTCTGTTCTTACACAAGGCAGTACAATCGAAGAAGCGAAAGAAAATGTATTAGATGCTTTGAAATTGTATTTGGACGATATGCAACATGAGCATGTTTTTGACAATACCGTTTTAGAGGAAGATTTAACTATTGTAAGCTGATGTCTGTAAAAAGAAATGAATTTATACAGCATCTTGCCGATCATCAGTGTTACCTGCACCGGCATGGCAGCAAACATGATATTTACCAAAATGGACTTACAAAAAAGAAGACTACTATGCCAAGACATCCAAAATTAGATCGGTATTTATGCGATGCCATTTGTAAACAACTGGAGATTCCAAAACTTCAATAATAAGTATCAGTCGCGTCAAATATTGTAAAACCAATTTTATTGATTTCATACAAGTTCATGTGTGTTGGAACTGCAGGCTCATCATTCTTTACAGTGGCACTTGAGTAACGCATAATCCTGATCTCGCCGCAAAAACACAAAGTATAATCACGCTAAAAAGAAAAATATTGGTTTCGGATGAGAGAAGAATTAATAATATCAGAAGAATTAGAAAAGCATTAAAAGATGGACCGCAAACCAATGAAATACAGCAAGCAGTTAAATATGCGATGGCTTCTTACGATGGCATGGCGTGACAGCAGAAAAAACCGTTCGCGCCTGCTGCTGTTTATTTCATCCATCATATTCGGTATCGCAGCACTTGTCGCCATCTATTCTTTTAAATACAATCTTCAGAAAGATGTGGATGCGCAGGCTGCAACGCTTATAGGCGCTGATCTTGTTGTTTCAGGCAGCAAGGCTGTGAATGCAAAAACACAACGCTTCCTCGATTCTATCGGCGATAAAAGATCGCAGGAACGGAGGTTTGCTTCAATGATCTTTTTTCCCAAAAGCGGCGGTACAAGACTGGTACAGGTGCGTGCACTGCAGGGAGGTTTTCCTTATTACGGCACTATAGAAACCACGCCTGCAAAAGCCGGTAATTCTTTTCGCAATAAACAACAGGCGCTGGTGGATAAAACACTGATGCTGCAATTCAATGCACATGTGGGTGATTCGATAAAATTAGGCGACCTCAGCTTTTTGATAGCGGGAACTATCAATAAAACACCCGGGCAAACGGGCCTTTCCACAAGCATTGCACCTATCGTATATATTCCCTTACAATATTTAGAACAGACAGGGTTATCAAAAACAGGCAGCCGCATCAGTTATAATTATTATTATAAATACGGTACGGCGACCGATATGAATGAAGTGATTAAAAGTATAAAGCCGACACTTGATAAAGAGGGGATGAATTATGATACTGTTGAAACAAGCAAAGAAAATACCGGGCGATTTTTCAATGATCTTACACGTTTTATGGCGCTTGTTGGTTTCATTGCTTTGTTATTGGGATGCGTGGGTGTGGCGAGCTCTATTCATGTATATGTGCGTGAAAAGATACCCTCGATTGCGATCATGCGTTGTTTGGGTGTAAAGGCTTCGCAGGCTTTTTTTATTTATCTAGTACAGATAGTCGGTATAGGATTGATTGGTTCGGTGATGGGCGCATTACTTGGTACAATCATTCAGCAGGTATTGCCATTGGTGATGAAAGATATTCTGCCCATAGAAATTAACGTGAGCATTTCGCAGCGGGCAATACTGCAGGGCATTCTCCTTGGTCTCATCATTTCATTTCTTTTCGCTTTATCGCCGTTAATATCTACACGAAAAATATCTCCCCTGAACACCCTGAGAATATCTTATGAAGAAACAAGTGTGGTTCGCGATCCCTTAAGATGGCTGGTTTATTTGCTTATCCTGTTTTTTATTTTCGGGTTTACTTATTTACAATTAGGTT
>JAHEZC010000577.1 GCA_023251275.1 Parafilimonas sp.
TTTCTTCTGTTCAATATTCAAAAGCAAAAAATAAAGATGCAAACTGCCAGCTAAAACCGCTCCTAATAAATGTGTATTTGACGTAATAAAAAGTAAAGCGTAGTAGAAAAGCAATTTATACCTGAAATCTTTCCGAAGGATAATACAAACACACAAGGCCGGTAGTATGCCCAGCGCATAGTTCCTGCTGAGAACTGCGTATTCAAATAAAAAGAAATAACCGAAGGGAATCAAGATTCTTGTGATAAAAGGAAAAGGTGAAAAAAACAGTATCACAAAAACAACCAAACAGGAAATGATTAATTGAGCGAAACGCATATATGTCACATCATGGGTAAATTTCGAGATTGACCAGAGAATAATATACCACGCAGGAGGATGTCCTTCGTACTTTGTGTTGGAAATTAAATCTGAAAAACCGGCACTTGCCTTTGCAATATTCCAGCTATGTAATTCATCTGCCCAAAACTCGTGATGGGCAATTGTATAGCTTAATACAATAACATATAAAACAAATACCAACCAAAGTATTGGGCTTTTCAAAGAGAGTCGTATTTGATTTACATTGTTCAAAAAATAGTTTTAAATTTTCTTTTTCCTGCCCGAAAGCAGCAGTTCTTGAGCGATATAAATTAAAATTCCTGTGACAGCAATTCATCAATTCTTTTAAATTGGTATCCCTTCTTTTTTAAATAATCTAACAGTTCTTTCAATCGTGCATAAAATTTATCAGTCCGCCGCGGATCGGTACCTGCATGCATCAATAAAATAAAGCCGTTGAGATTTTTTTCTTTTTCATATTGTATGATGGATTGAAATATTTCTTCGCTGCTCTTATAATTTTCCAGTTGTGGCCAGGTATAATCAGCATTGCTTTTCGTACCCGGTGTAAAATTAAAAAGCTGTACTCCCTTATCATTGGTCCATGAAGCAATAGTGTCGTTATACCATTCATACGGAGGAATAAAATATTTCTTTTCCTGCCCGGTAATTCTTGCCTGTTGCATGGCAAGATAGTTCCTGTCAAGGTCCTGTGAAAATGTTCCCCTGTCAATCAGCAGGCTGTCTCTTTTGTTCCAGTCGCAATAAAGCAGGTGCTTATCTGAATGCGGGCCGAGATAATTTCCCTGCTTGTTTAACTCATTTATATACGATTGAAATTTTTCATTGCGGTAAAAATTTCCCGTAAAAAAGAAAGATGCTTTAATATGTTGCTCTTTTAAATTTTTGATAATAGAAGGCAGTCCATCTCCATATTCATCGGCAGTAAATACCAACGCAATTTCTTTACGTGAACTGTCTCCCCTGATGATAGCGTCATGTGAATACGTAAGCTGATTTTTTCTTACACTATTTTCTTCCGCTTCTTTTGCCGCCAGTAAATAAATGAGCGATGCGGTGCCATCCATCGTGGGTTCATTGGTGCTGTAATCACCATAATCATCATGATATACCGCAAGCCCGCTTTGAAATGCTGCATATTCATCGGGATTCATCAATTGTATGCCGATAAGATTTTTATAAATGTTTGTATAAACAGGTCCATCCACCAGGCCTCCGTCAATGGGATAGTTTTTCAGGTGTGTAAATGCAGAATGCGGATCCACAGGTGTATCGCCCCATGAAGGCAAAGCATACACCATGCTTGTGCCCCAGGGATTGCAGCCAAAGATCCAGTCAAGGTTTGCCTGTTCCAGTTCTGCAAAACTGGTATCACCTGTTAACTGCCTGTACCAATAACACTGAATGGCAAATGAAACAGTAAGGTTATTACTGCACCAGATAAAAGGAACGCCGCGATAAAAAGCATTTTGTTTTGCTTTATTCCATACACGCTGAATACCTTCTTTATAAAATTGAATGATGGTGTCCCTTCTTTTATCCCGCAATATTTTTGCCAGTTCATAATGTCCGACATTAATAAACGGATACCATTGATAATGATTCGCTGTATCTTTTCCCAGCCAGGGTGTTACAGGTTCCTGTAAAGCATAACTGTAAGATGCATTCAAAAAATCTGAAACAGTAACGGAATTTTCGCCAAGCTCTTTCTGTAGTTCATATTGAGTAGCTGCAGCAAGCTCCATATCATCCGTCCAGTTATCTTCCGCATAAATATAGGGTGAAAGCACTGAAGCGGTCTGGCATGCGCCGGGCTTAGCAATGCATAATTTATTTGCCGCAACTGAATGATGCAATAATGTTTCAGCATAGGTTTTATTCACATTGAAAAACATTTTATATCCGAGTCCGAATGCACTGCTGAATTTTCCCGCAGTAGATGCCACACCAGTTGTATTATTTTTAAACTTACCACGAACCTGTGGCTCACCGGTGCAGAAATAAACAGGACGCTCCAGCCCTCTTCCATAAAAATTCGTATCCTCTTTGGGAATGCGCATGCCCCTGTGGTCACGGTCATCGCCTAATTGATTGAACATCCAGTCATCTTTTGGATTCATTTT
>JAHEZC010000578.1 GCA_023251275.1 Parafilimonas sp.
TTCTGTATTTTCTAACAAAACACTCCCCTCAACAGCAGTTACTGGAAGCTGATGTTTGTCAAACCATTCTTTGTCCATTTCTGTATGAAAAAAATGTGTGGTATTTGAATGCCTTGTATTAAAATGAGGTTCCTGATGGTTGTGAAACACAATGGTGCCCGGGGTGCAGTGATAAGAATCCTTTTTGCTTACCTCCAACAGGTGCCCTGAAATGAAATAGGTAAAATACGGATTTTCGTGATAGTGCCACGGTACGTCTGCAGGTCTGGGGCACTTAATATCGGCAACAATTAATCCATTATATTCTCGTTTGTTTTTTTTGACACCAAAAAACGAACCTCGCTTAAGCTCTTTCATGTTGTTCTGTTTCAATAGAAGAATGGCAATTTAAATTACCGATAACAAATATAATATGCGAACCCTCCATTTTTTCAAATTAAATTTCAGAATTGATTATCATAGCTTTTCCATTCGCTTTTTTGTATTGTTGAGTTCGGCAATGCAAATTATCCTTCCATTTCCTTTCTATCATAAATCATCCGGAAATCCCATCTGCTATCCTCAATCTTTTTGACCACAGTATTGAAAATTCTTTCCCTTTATTTGTGTACCGGCACCGTGAATTTTCCTGGGATCAGGGTAGATGGGTTTACGACAGTAATAGTACTGTAAGCTTTGCTCACATTGAAATCCTCTCCTGCTCTTACTGTGATGGAGTCGCCGCTTGCCGCGGTGCTTTTGTACAGTTTCAGGTCATCCGCGCCTGCGTTGGTGAGTGTGCTGCTGATTATTAACTTTTTCCATTGTTTTTTGCTGACCGATTTTATTGTAATAGTGCAATTGAATAACAGGAAAATTTAAAAATGTCAATTTAAGAAATTGTCAGTTTGTAGCAGTGCCCATAATTTTAATGCATCTTCTTGTATAATTCCAGCCGCTGGCGGGTGGCATAGGCTGAAAGAGAATCGAGCAGGATTTTATTCATGTTGGGATGTTCTTCATAGAAATGGTAGCTCGAATAAAATTTATTTTTATCAATGCTATGTATTTTGAATACCTGCTCAAACAGTTCAGTGGTTTTCAGCTTTAGATTGCTGCTGTCTTTTGTATATTGGGTAGCTGCAAGCTCTCCGGCACGCATCATATCCCACATAATAAATTTCATTTTTTCTACCGGAATGACATTTTTGGGAATATTATTATCAGAAGAACAGGATGCAAATGCAAGCAATAATATGAATACAGAAAAAATACGCATTATTTCAATTCCTGTTTATAGAAGGCCGTATTGGCAATATCCACCTTTGAAAGAATTTCAGCGGCTCTTGATCTTATGAGAGGGTCAGCTTTTTTAAAAATGCCTGCCAGTTCCTGCGATTTTCCCTGCACAAGAAACTGGGCTACCATTGTATTTGGATTATCCTGATTAAATGCCTGCAGTTTTGAAAGAGCCTGCAACACACTTGAGCGTGCTGTGGCTTCATCTTCATACATATAATCGAGGCCTGAACGGTAGTAATCATAAATGATGTCGTGCAGGATATTAAACCTTGCATCGGTAATATTTTTCGCAAGCCAGTAACGGTTGCGTTGCCCGTCGAAGGATTTCCATCCGGTGATGTTTCTCGCTTCAGGCGCATTGGTCACGATATTTTGAGCCTTTTGAAAAAATTGCTCCCCTCCTTTCGGCGAAAAAGAATCATAGTCAAATCCTAAGATCATATATACATAATAGGCAAAGACAGCGGTGAGATTCCCGGTCAGCGGGTCTGTACCCTGCACACGGTTCTCGTTGAACTCCAATGGCTGAAATTGTACATATTTAAAAGTGAAGTCTGCATCCTGGAAATTAATCAGCGAAGTCTGGTAAGCCGAATTAAAAACCGGCCTTGCAGATTGCACCGTAAGGGTGGCTTTGTAAATGTTATCACTTGTGGCGCTTTCAATATTGTTCTGGAAATTACTCTGAATTTTTTCCTGTGCCTGAAAAACATTGTCTGTCCATTTGCGGGTATTGAGAAGGTTGGTAAGTTGCGTTTGCAACGAGGTAAAAGTATTTTTGTCAATGTTCGTGCCCACTCTTTGTGCATTCACAGACACCCTTGCCTGCAATTCCTGCGTGTATGCAGCGCAGTTAAAGCATAACAGCAACATTATTGAGATGGAACTTTTCATCATTGTAATTTCGTTTTAACGATATTCAGAATCTGCTGCGCAATTTCTTTCTTTGATGCCAGGTTTAAAGAAAATTCATTCCCTGATTTATCATAAACCGTCACCTTGTTGGTATCATACCCGAAGCCTGCATGGGCATCACGCAATGAATTCAACACAATCATATCTGCATTTTTATTTTGCAGCTTTTGCAATGCATTTTGTATTTCATCAGATGTTTCCAATGCAAAGCCAATAAGAATTTGCCCTTCCTTCTTCCTGTCACCCAGAGATTTCAATAT
>JAHEZC010000579.1 GCA_023251275.1 Parafilimonas sp.
TCTGTGAACCGTTTGTAATAAGGGAAATCAATCTGGTCCATATATGCGGGAAATTTTACGCCCCGCACTTCTATCATGACCATTTTATTATTAATGATCTCTGCCACTTTGCCTTCTTCATTGCTGTGCAGTACTAAAATATCATCGCCGACCTGGAATTTCATGCGACAAAATTACCCGGATTGTCCTCAATATTATTCCGAATATTTTTCCGTGAAAATTCTACTGGAAATATAGCAATAAAGTTATTGCTGAATTATTCTGACAATAGAATTATTACTATCCCCTGGCCAGCCTGCTCTTTTTATACCCATAAGAAAAATATACGATCAAACCTGCTGCCAGCCAGGAGCTGAACCATGCCCAGTTATTGCCTGTCATGCCTGTTAGTAAATACAAACAGGTAGCGAGGCCAAGCAATGGGATGAGTGAAAGATTTTTCACAAAAGCAAAAAGTGAAAGAATGATAAGAATGATCCAGAAAATAACAGTAGAGATATTCAGCGAGGCATTTTCTTCAGTGATACTGAACAAATTTGTAAAATAATTTTTGTTGACCGTAAGGAGAATTATTATTGCAGCCAGCACCATCATCGGGAAAATAAATTTTGCATTGAAATAAGGCATATTAAACTTGCCATGCACTTTTTCTTTTCGTGGTATCAGCAATACGCCGCCGCATACGAGCACAAATGCAAACAATGTAGCGATGCTTGTGAAATCAAGCACGAAAGTTTTATCAGTAAATAAGATTGGTACACCTACCAATAAACCTGTAACGATAGTTGAAAAAGAAGGCGTTTGAAATTTCGGATGTATCTTTTCAAACTTAGGCGGCAAAAGGCCATCGCGGCTCATACACATCCATATTCTTGGTTGCCCCATCTGGAATACCAGCAGCACACTTGTCATGGCAATGATTGCCGCAGCAGAAACGATTAACTGCATCCATCCTACATTTTTTGCTTCGAAAATTTTTGCCAGCGGGTCGCCCACGCCCTGGAATTGTTTGTAGTGCAGCACACCGGTAAGCACAAGCGCAAGCAAAATGTAAACGATGGTGCAGATCACCAAAGCAAGTATCATACTTCGTGGCAGGTCGCGTTGCGGGTTTTTGCTTTCCTCTGCCATCACACTCACAGCATCGAAGCCAATATAAGCGAAGAAGACGCCGCTTACTGCGGTCATCACCCCGCCAAAACCATTCGGCATAAATGATTTCACGCCCGCATCATTCAGCGGAACCCAGTTATCCGGATTTATATAATAAGCTCCCACAGCAATTACTAACACGACCACACAAAGTTTCAGCACCACCATTATGTTGCTGAAATTTCTCGATTCTTTTATCCCGATATAAACGAGAATGGTAATAAGCACATTGATGATCAAAGCTGGAAGGTCAAAAATAATTTTCAGGCTGCCTATCATGGGCGCAGAACTCCATGCATTTATCAGTTCCGCATTGACAGAATTATGCAGCACTGCTTTCTTTGCTTCAAAATAACTGCAACTGAGGTAGTCAGGTATATGGATGCCAATGCGTTCAAGAAAGGAAGTAAAATAATCGCTCCAGGAAAAAGCGACATAAATATTGCCGATAGAATATTCCATGATGAGCGCCCATCCGATAATCCACGCAAACAGCTCTCCAAACGATGCATAAGCATAAGTATAGGCGCTGCCTGCTACAGGAATGCGGCTGGAAAATTCTGCATAGCACAAAGCGGTGAACGAGCATGCTATTGCACAAATAATAAAAAGGATTACCACACCAGGCCCGGCTTTAAAGCAAGCCTCGCCCAAACTGCTGAAACTTCCTGCACCAATAATAGCGGCGATGCCAAAGAAAGTGAGGTCACGCATGGAAAGCACACGCTTCAGCCCGCTGCCGGAATGAGGATCATCGTGAATTGTTTTTGCATCATAAAGAATTTTGTCAATTTTTTTGGTACGGAAAAGTGCGTTGGGCATGCGGTGTAAGTTTTGGAATTAGACAGTTAAAATAGTGAAAGCAGGTAAAGGAGAAAAATATTTTTTTATAAATGATATTGTCTCAAAAGAGTCTGTCATCCCAAATTACTTTCTTGGTGTCAAAATATTTTATCGTGTATGTACATTGCAATAACTTTACTTTATGAAAGCAAAAATCATTAATATCGGAAACTCCAAAGCGGTACGCATACCTAAACCTATGCTGAAGCAGGCAAAACTGGGAGATAATGTTTTACTTGAAATAAATTCAGAAGGCATATTGGTAAAACCTGAGAACAAGAAAAGACTGGCACGCAGTGGCTGGGACAAGCAGATGAAAGAAGCAGTAAAAAAAAGTGGAAAGCCAGAAAATCTTATGGAAAATATATCCAATGATTTTGACAAAACTGAGTGGACATGGTAGTAAAACGATTTGAGGTATGGTTGGTAAACCTTAATCCTGCTGTCGGA
>JAHEZC010000580.1 GCA_023251275.1 Parafilimonas sp.
CTGCGCCGCATGAATGCCTCCCTGTTCATGGCGAACAAGGATATGCTTCAGCTTGTCTTCATAGTCAAACAGTGCATCATAAATAGGCATGATAGCACCGCCCGGGTAACCAAAAATGGTGTGCACGCCTTCTGCAACAAGTGCAAGCAACAAGGCTTCCGATCCCGAAATAGATACAGCCTCTTTTGTTGTCGCTGAAATTTCTTCTTTTATCAGTTCAAGCGTTTGCATAAATCATTTTTTAGAATTTGTAATAGCATTATCAGTCTCTCTTAAAACATAGTTCTGGTTATTCATCCGTTACACAACCTTCTGCAGCCGTCTTTACATACTTAGCATATTTGTATAGAATGCCTTTCTTTTCTCTCAGTTCAGGTTGTTTCCATTTGTTTCTGCGCTGATCAATTTCTTCATCACTTACTTTTAGTGTAATGGTATTTTTGACCGAGTCAATCTCAATGATATCATCATCATGTACCAGTGCAATTAAACCGCCATCAAAGGCTTCAGGCGTAATGTGACCGACGACAAACCCGTGTGTACCGCCGCTGAATCTTCCATCAGTAATGAGCGCAACTGTTTTACCCAATCCTGCGCCGATCAATGCTGATGTAGGTTTCAACATCTCCGGCATTCCCGGTGCACCACGGGGTCCTTCATATCTTATCACTACAACATCTCCTTCTTTCACCCTTCCGTCCTGGATGCCGGCTATCAAGGCACGCTCTCCTTCAAACACACGTGCAGTTCCCTCAAAACGCTCACCTTCTTTACCGGTGATCTTGGCAACACTTCCATCTTTTGCAAGATTGCCATATAATATCTGCAGATGGCCTGTTGCTTTTATTGGCTGCTCAAGCGGCATAATTATTTTCTGCGTTTCAAAATTCAGATCCGGAACAACTGCTAAATTTTCCGCAACAGTTTTACCTGTTACTGTTAAGCAATCACCGTGAAGCAAATCATTTTGCAAAAGATATTTCATCACAGCAGGGATACCTCCGTGTTTATGCAGATCCTGCATTAAATATTTACCGCTTGGTTTAAAATCAGCAAGCATTGGTACTCTGTTGCTGATGGCCTGGAAATCATCTTGTGTTAATGGCACGCCCACACTTTTTGCCATCGCTATCAAATGAAGCACAGCATTGGTAGAGCCACCCAATATCATCACAACGGTGATAGCATTCTCAAAGGCTTTGCGTGTCATAATATCAGAAGGTCTGATATTTTTTTCCATCAGGTGCAAAATCGCTTTGCCTGCGGCCTTGCACTCATTGATCTTATCTTCACTTATGGCTGGGTTGGAAGATGAATAAGGTAAGCTCATTCCCAATGCTTCAATTGCAGATGCCATTGTATTAGCGGTGTACATGCCGCCACAAGCGCCTGCGCCAGGGCATGAATGCATCACGATACCTTTAAAATCTTCATCGTTCAATTGCCCGGCGATTTTTTTCCCAAGCGCTTCAAATGATGACACAATATTCAAATCTTCACCTTTGTAATGTCCGGGCGCAATCGTGCCTCCATATATCATAATTGCCGGACGATTTAGTCTGCCCATTGCCATCACTGAACCGGGCATATTCTTATCACAACCGGGGATAGCTATCAATGCATCGTAATATTGCGCTCCGCAAACAGCTTCGATGCTGTCGGCAATAATATCCCTGCTTACGAGTGAATAACGCATACCATCGGTACCCATGCTCATCCCGTCACTCACACCAATCGTATTGAAGATGAGACCGACGAGATCATTGTCCCATACGCTTTGCTTCACAATTTTGGCAAGATCATTCAAATGCATATTGCAGGTGTTGCCGTCATATCCCATACTTACAATGCCTACCTGAGCTTTCTTCAGGTCATCATCCGTTAATCCGATGCCATACAACATTGCCTGTGCTGCAGGCTGCGTAGTATCCTGCGTTAATGTTTTTGAATATTTGTTTAGTTCTGCCATATTGGTGAAATTAATTTTCAATGTAAAATCTCTTCAGCTATATCTGCTTCAACCACTCTTGCTGAGTATGCTTCCTGTATTTTTTTGCTTCCTGTTCTATCCCAGTCCATTTTAAATTGTACGCCATCCAGTGATTTCCAGCCGACAACTTCGGCAGCCGTACCACAAAAGAAAGCAGCATCGGCTTCTTTCACTTCGCCTGTTGTAATTAATTTTTCTGTTACATCAATTCCTAATTCATCACATATTTCGAATACTGTCGCCCTGGTAATTCCGGGCAAAATATTTCCCGGGGGCGGTGTATATAGTTTGCCATCTTTTTCATAGAACATATTTGCTCCCGGGCCTTCTGCAACAAAACCATGCATGTCTGTTAAGAGCGCTTCATCGTAACCATTGGCCTTCGCTTCCTGGCTTGCAAGTATTGAATTTACATAATGACCGGTTGCTTTTGCATGTATCTTAAATCCTTTGGG
>JAHEZC010000581.1 GCA_023251275.1 Parafilimonas sp.
GCAACGGTCTATATCAGCCTGGTAATCTTTGATCTTATCATTGTTTAAGGAATGCAGTATTGCAGTGCTGTATTGCTTCACGGCATCATCGTATTTCCCTTTTATTTCAGACATCATACCAATACGGCAATAAACCCATGCTTTATCAATCGTAACTATTTTGAGACACTTTTCGAGGTGCTTTCTTAGTTCATGGAAGCGCTCCAGGTCAAGCAGCAACGCGGCAAGGTGAAAATAGGGATGCGGGTAAAACGGATCAGATTGTATCGCGGCATTAAAATGATTTTCTGCTTTTTCATAATTATCAAACTGCGTTTTATACAGCCATCCCAATGAATTATGAGCCGGTGCATATCCCGGTTCCTCGTACAAAATGCTTTCATACTTCTGAAAAGCTTCATGATAATTATTGTTGCGTATATCGGCTTCTGCTTCCAGGTATATTTCTTCAATGCGGCCGGTCATAAAATCATGTATTAAGAAAAGCGGAAAGTTAATGATTCATGCCTACATAAAACTAATTTGTAATTTTGTTAATAGAACTATGTCATCAACAGCACAAATATTACCGCATTATACTTTTGAGGACTGGCAACGGTGGGAAGGTCAGTGGGAGATAATTCATGGAATTCCTTATGCCATGAGTCCGATGCCTGTGCCAAAGCATCAGATAATTGCAAATGCGCTTGGTGCTGAATTTAGATTTGCTTTAAAAAAATGTCAGCATTGTAAAGCTATCCAGCCTATAGATTATAAAATTACAGATGATATAATCGTTCAACCGGATTTATTGGTCGTCTGTAAAAAAATTGAAAAATCATATCTCGATTTTCCACCCTCCCTGGCGGCAGAAATACTTTCTCCATCTACCGCATTGAAAGACCGGCATACCAAATATCAGATCTATCAATTGCAGGGTATAAGATACTATTTAATAGTTTCACCTGACACAGAAGATGTGGAAGTATATGAATTGGATAAAGGTCAATACAGGCTCATACAAAAGGGACATGATTTCACCCATCATTTTTCTTTTGAAGACGATTGTACTGCCGAAATAGATTTCGGTGAGATATGGAAATAAAAGCCCCTTCAGGGGATTTAGGGCTACCATCCCAGCAAATAAGCAAATATCAATGGTACCACAATGGTAGCATCACTTTCTACAATATATTTCGGCGTATCAATCCCTAATTTTCCCCAGGTAATTTTTTCATTGGGCACTGCTCCGCTGTATGAACCATAAGATGTAGTGCTGTCGCTTACCTGGCAGAAATAACTCCAGAAGGGAACATCGTTCCATTCAAGGTCCTGGTACATCATTGGCACTACACAAATAGGAAAATCTCCGGCAATGCCACCGCCGATCTGGAAAAAGCCTACCCCTTTGCCACCGCTGTTTTGCCTGTACCAATCGGCCAGCCAGACCATGTATTCAATACCGCTTTTCATAGTCGTGGCTTTTATTTCTTTTTTGATCACATAACTTGCAAAGATGTTTCCCATCGTGCTGTCTTCCCATCCGCCAACTACAATGGGCAGGTTTTTTTCTGCAGCGGCGATCATCCAACTATCTTTTGTATTTATTTCATAATACTGTTCCAGTACGCCGCTCAGCAGCATCCTGTACATGAATTCATGCGGGAAGTATCTTTCACCATTATCATCGGCGTCTTTCCATAGTTTATGAATATGCTGCTGTATTCTCCTGAATGCTTCTTCTTCCGGGATGCAGGTATCAGTGACACGGTTGTAATGATTTTCCAAAAGTTCCCACTCATCCTGAGGGCTAAGATCACGGTAGTTGGGCACACGTTTGTAGTGCGAATGTGCCACGAGATTCATAATATCTTCTTCAAGATTGGCGCCTGTGCAACTAATGATATGCACTTTATCCCGCCTTATCATTTCTGCGAGAGACAAGCCCAGTTCTGCGGTACTCATTGCCCCGGCAAGTGTAACCATCATTTTCCCGTTTTCTTCCAGATGTTTTTCATAACTTTTTGCGGCATCAACCAAAGCTGCCGCATTAAAATGACGGTAATGATGCAATATGAATTGCGAAACAGGGCCTTTGTTCATGGCAGAATAATTTAGTGCGGTAAAAATAATAAAGTGATGCTGATTTCCGATATTCTGATTTAGTGATTTACTTATTAGCAGGCTGACGTGCTTGTGGCATTGCTCGTGGTGCCATGTTCGTTCATAACATGTTTTCAGTTAAAAGTGAATTTCTCAAGTTTCATTTTTCGGTTTTCAGAAAATTTTGACCCTGTTCATATCGGTGAAATGCGGAGCAACTAAGTTCAGCTTGTTTCAAAGGAAGAACTAAAGTGATTTATAATACCAAATATCCGGTTGTTTTCAATAAAGCTGTTTAACCAAAGCAGGGGTAATATTTCTACCAGGCTACCCAGATATCTCCATTGCTGAAATGGAGTC
>JAHEZC010000582.1 GCA_023251275.1 Parafilimonas sp.
CTATCTTATTGAAGCGGATCTGCGTCCAAATTTCTGGCTTCCTTACGGGAGGTTTACAGGCAATGATTTTTCCGAAGGCATAAAAAAATTTATTAATCCCGGTTATTTAAAAGCTGATGTTGCAGCAAAAAGAAAAATTCTCAAAAAAGAAATTGAAGTGGCGCTTTTTTATCGGGATATAAGAAGATGCTGGAAGAAAAAGGATTTTAAGGGCTTTTTCAAATGGGTATTCAACTATAAAAATTACTGGAGATATATACCTTTCTACGACAGGCGACTTTTAAAAAGTATATTGAAAGCCATCGTTCATGATTTTTTAAAAAAATTGAAGATCAGACCCGCATAAAAAAGCTAAGAATTGAATATGTATTTTTTTAATTGAAGTCAAATATTACTCACAACCCAAAATCTTCCTTTATCTGCACGACAGTTTGATTAATCACTTCATGAATATGTGTAACCAAAGGCGGAATACTTTCAAGTTCTGTTTTGTTCCTGGCGTTTTGCTCCACAACAATTATTTCATCGTGTATGCTGCGGATTTCCAAAAGAGCAATGCTGGGTTTCATCTTATGTGCGAGAAAATAAACTTTATCCCAATCCTGCGTGCCAGATGCCGCAGCAAGTTCTGCGGCATTTTGCGGGATGCTTTGCAAAAAAGTTGTCAGAATGGATGTTATAAACTCATCGTTACCATCTCCAATCAGGTTAAGCTGATCCATACTGTATAATTTATCGCCGCTCATTTTCTTTATTTTCAGTGTACCTGTACAATTTTAATTCATTTTCCTGTATCATCCTGTAAATGGTTGACTTACCTATATCGAGTTTTTTGGCTACATCAAGCACATTATAATCATTGGTATCAAGATAATGCTGAATCAGTTGAGTGGTAAATTGTTTCATTGTTAAGTGGCTTCCATTTATCAGTGATCCGTTGTTATTTTCCTGGGTAAGCTGAATATGCTCTTCCAGAATATCTTCACCATCGCACATCACACAGGCAAGTTCTACAATGGATTTCAGTTCTCTTATATTGCCGGGAAAAGCATAGAGCATCAGTTTCTTTTTTGCTTCAACTGATAAATTCTTTTTACCGAGTTTATTTTCCGAACAAAACAGATCAATAAAATGTTTCCCGATGAGAATAATATCACTGCCTCTTTCCCTCAATGGAGGAAGATGAACAGGCAGGCCTAGCAGCCTGTAATATAAATCTTCCCTGAACCTTCCTTTTCTTACTTCTTCCTGCAGGTTGCGGTGTGTGGCAACAATAATCCGCACATCAATCCTGATGACTTCGTTACTGCCAATACGTGTGATTTCTTTTTCCTGCAGAGTGCGCAATAGTTTTGCCTGCATGTGAATATCCATCTCGCCAATCTCGTCAAGAAACAAGGTCCCCCTGTGTGCTTCTTCAAATTTGCCGAGACGCCTCGCAACTGAGCCGGTAAATGCACCTTTCTCATGGCCAAACAATTCACTCTCGAGCAGGTCTCTCGGAATGGCAGCTACATTGATAGGAACAAAAGGGAATTTTTTTCTTTCGGAATTAAAATGAATGGTTTTTGCAACAAGGTCTTTACCCGTTCCTGTTTCACCGGTGATAGAAACTGTAATATTGGCAAATGCTGCTTTCTCCATCATGATGAAGACTTTTTTTATGGCAGGGCTATTGCCGATGATGGCTTTTTGAAAATTGTATTTTTTTGACACTTCCTGCTGAAGACTTTCCACCTCTTTTCGCAGTTTTATAGTTTCGTGCAATTTCTGAATAGCCATCCACAGGCGTTCCTGTGCATCAGCATCTTTCACTATGTAATCGTGAGCGCCTTTTTTAAACAGATCAATGGCAACTTTAATATCACCCTGCCCGGAAATAATGATTACCTGGGTATCAGGGCTTAGCTCTTTTATCTGTGCCAGCAATTGATCTCCCGTAGCATCGGGTAAAGAATAATCGAGCGTAACAATGTCTGGTTTTTCATGCAGGCTTGCAAGGAATGTTTTACCGGAATTGAATTTTTTTACCTGGTGATCCGGATTAAGCGAAAGAAAATGCACCAGCAATCCGCTGTAAAATTCGTCATCTTCCACCACGAAAATATGAATAGGCTTATTCTTCATGCTTGCGCAAAGGTAATAATACAAATATCGTTCTTTTATCCTGATGGCTGGTAACTGAACATTCCTATTTTATTATTCAGTGATATATATTATTCACCGTTGTTACTTTTTTTACCAAAAGATAAGATTCAAGTTTTATTTTTGTTTTGTATGGATGTTAATGACGAATTGGTAGATCATCTCGCTCATCTCGCAAGGCTTCATTTCAGCGACGAGGAAAAAGCTGAAATAAAACTGGACCTCCAACGGATGATCGCCTTTGTGGAAAAACTGAATGAAGTGGACACTTCAGGAGCAGAACCCCTGCTTC
>JAHEZC010000064.1 GCA_023251275.1 Parafilimonas sp.
ACACCGATCATTCCTGCGCTTGCCTTTTCAATCACATATCTTGCATAGCCGCCATTTTGTGTAAACACACTCGCTGCATTGCCGTAAGGATTTTTATTTTCAATCGCTATCGCTTCATCCAATGTGTTTGTACGCATGATACTGATGACCGGCCCGAAAATTTCTTCTTTGGCAACAGACATTTCGGGCACCACATAATCAATTACAGTAGGTCCTACATAAGTACCGTTTTCTTTTCCCTCTACTTTCACATTTCTCCCATCCACCAAAACTTTTGCACCCTGCTCTTCTGCTTCGGTGATATATTTTTCAATTCTTTCCTTTGCTTCTTTACTGATAACTGCTCCGAGATTTTTTCCCGGAATTATTTTTTTTGCTTCCTCACAAATCTTTTCAATAATGTGATCCACATTTCCCACACCTACCATTGCACTCGCTGCCATGCAACGCTGCCCGGCGCAACCACTCATGGATGCGGCAACATTCTGTGCGGTCATTTCAGGTTTTGCATCGGGCAATACAAGCAGATGATTTTTTGCACCGCCTAATGCAAGACATCTTTTATAATTATGTGTTGCGGTTTGATAAACGATCTTTGCCACTTTTGTGGAACCGACAAATGAAACCGCTTCGATGCCGGGATGTTCACAGATTGCTTTTACTATTTCACTGTCTCCATTTACAATATTAAACACACCATCCGGCAACCCTGCTTCTTTAAAAAGCATAGCAATTCTCGATAGTGTCAGCGGCACTTTTTCTGAGGGTTTTATGATCATGCAATTCCCCAATGCAATGGCATTTGGAATAGTCCAGTTGGGGACCATTGCAGGAAAATTAAACGGTACAATTGATGCAACAACACCAAGCGGTACATGCTCCGTTCTGCATTCCACACCTTTACTTACTTCAAGAATTTCCCCTGTTACCAATTGGGGAAGAGAACATGCAAACTCTGTAAGCTCTATGCATTTTTCAATTTCAGCAATGGCTTCGCTCATCGTTTTACCGTTTTCTTCACTCACAAGTGCAGCAAGTTCCTGCAGATTTTTTTCGAGTAAATATTTATAGCGAAAAAAAACCTGCACTCTTTCCTTGATCGGTGTTTTGCTCCATGCGGGAAATGCTGCCTTTGCTGCTTTCACCACTTCATCGAGGTCTATTGAAATTGACATTGGAACGGTTGAAAGTAAATTACCATCAATGGGAGATACCACTTCGAGACAGCGTGAAGAAGAAGCGGTTGCAAATTTTCCGTTGATATAATTTTGAACAGGAGAATATTTCATAAGGCAATATTAGAATGAAATAAAAATCAGAGTTTATTTTATTTCAAAAATAAAAATAATGATTTTCCAAAGGCTTGTATAAGCCTAAAATAATAACGAATAAAGTAAGCATGTCAGTTGTGTTTCATTTGCTCAGGCGACCTTCTCCTTTTGTTCCACTCCCTTTGTATTAGCAGGGATATACTTACCGATACGGCGCCCACGATTATACCTGCAGCCACATCCACGGGAAAATGTTGCGCCAGGTAAATGCGAGAATAACCAACCAACAAAGCATAGATCAATCCCGTAAATACCCACCATTTCCTGTTAAGCAACACACAAAACAACAAATAAAAGGTAAATGCAGTGGCCGTATGCCCTGAAGGAAAACTTGAAATAGCTGCCGGTTCCTGCCCGAGTATATTTACAAAGTGAATGACTGCATGATCAGCAATAGCAGTAATTGGTCTTGGTTCGTTTGCAAGGATAAAATATTTGCAAACCTGGGTAAGAATGGTGGTAATAATAAATGAGCTTATGAGTAAAGG
The DNA here is from genome assembly GCA_023251275.1 of Parafilimonas sp. GTDB lineage: Bacteria > Bacteroidota > Bacteroidia > Chitinophagales > Chitinophagaceae > JAHEZC01. Next base: position 1,820 of record JAHEZC010000064.1, read on the forward strand.
GAGCGTTTCTTTTCTTTTTAATATGTATAATGTGATAACCAACACTGCTATCCACATAAGTCCATCTCCCAAATAAGTATAAGCAGCAAAAAAATAATCGGCTGCTTTCCCGAAATCTGTATTCAGCAATAAAAAAAAACGGATTTTCCCGATTGCAAATGAAATGCTTAAGATCACGCATGCAATGATGAGTGTGATAATACGTCCAATTCTTAGATACCGCATATTTTTCTATTCTTTTCTTTTCAGGATAACTGTTGTCGGTAATTCAAATATATCATGATGCCTTGCAATTTCCTGCAATGGCAATTGCTTTAGTGAATCGAGATAATCAGTCCGGGTGATAATAATGGCATTCTGTGTACTGTCGAGCCAGCGCTTCAGTGTATTTATTTCATTGGTTCGCGGAATATTTTTATCGAGATAAAAACGATAGCCGGGATTGAAAATATTATAACCATATATATGAGAATATTGCTTTACAATGTCAAGGGTTTTTGCGACAGGATTTTGTTTATACAGGCCGGGATATACATAATCAAGAACAATAATATTGAAGATTGTATAGGCAATAAAAATGATTTTTATTTTTTTATTCCAATTAATTTTTGTGAAAAGAAAGAAAATAAAAATAAAAGGGGTAATGAGTAACAATAATGGAAGCAGGCTTATTTCCTTCGCTTCTGATTCCTGTGCAACGACAAAATATCCTGCCACAGGAATAGCAACCGTAAAAAAAAGGAGAATAAAATAAGGGTATTTTTTTGAAGTGATTTCTCCATCAAGCAATGCTGCGATAAATCTTCCCAAAACCACTGCAGCAAAGGGGTAACAGGGCATAGGATAATTTGGCAATCTCGTACTTGCTGCACTGAAAAAAACCACAAAGATCAGCACAACAAGGCCGCTGAATTGTGCAAGTTCATTTTGAAAAATGGATTTCCTTTTTTTGATTGTTTCACCAATAAAACTCATAAAAGGCAATAAGCCTATGAGTACAAATAAAACAGTCACGAGAAAAAACCATCCATGCCCTTCTTGCGGATCAGCAAAACGATTGAGGTTATTTTCTATAAAAAAACCGTTTGTCCATTCACCGTGAGTAGCTTTATCAACAGCATAATACCAGGGAAGTGCAAGCATACACAATACAAGGAATGCAGGTATTAAATGCCATGTAAATAATTCTTTCCATTTTCTTTTTATAATTATCCAGGTTAATACGCATAATCCCGGTAAAGCAATTGCTACAGGACCTTTGGCAAGCGTAGCCAAAGCCAATGATGCTGCAGCAATATATAAATGAATTATTTTATTTTGATGAAGCCAGTTAAAGGCAGCGAATAAGCCAAGCGAAATAAAAAAGATAAGATATGGATCGGGAACGGCAAGACGGAATTCAAATAAAAAATGTGTGCTTGCAACCAATACCAATACACAGCAGAATGCAGTGAATGCATTGAAATATTTTTTTGTAAAGAAGAATGTAATGAATATGGTAAGCAACCCCATGATGACTGAAAAAAATCTTGCAGCAAATTCATTTACTCCAAAGATTTTATAAGATGCGATCATGAAGAAATAATGGAGCGGCGGTTTATCTGTACGCAGTTCGCCATTGAAAACAGGAACAATAAAATCTTTGCGTTCCATCATTTCACGGGCACACTCGGCATTTTTGGCTTCATCGAGGATATAAATAGGCACAGCACTTAAGCGAAACAATAATAAAAAACAAAGCAGGAGAAATAATAATACAAAATGCGATGATTTATATGAATGACTGTTTAACAACAATGCGATTTTGCAACAAAACTAATGGAAACACGGCAGGCACAAAATTCTGCATCATTGCTGAAATATAACTGCCTGCGTAAACCTGTCTTTTACCCTTCGGTTATGATTGATAGCCGGTGACCATTTGTGTGATTTGCGCACTACATTTTCTGCAATACGGTCAAATGCAGGGTAGAATGGCGTACTTGCTTCAGCTTCGATAACATTTCCGTCTTCATCAACAGTGAATGTAACAACTACAACGGCATGATCGCTGTTTGTAATCTGGTATTGATCGGGGAAATACAAATGCTTCTGTAAATATTTCAGCCATGCACTATTACCGCCCGGAAATTCAGCAATATGATCTTTGGTTGCAGTATCAGGAATATCCTTCCCGCTTTCATCAAAATATTGCTTATTGAGGAGCGAGCCATCATTGTATATTTCTATAGAGGATGGGTTTCCATTCTTATGAAAAAATTGCCATTTTCCTTTTGCTTTGTGACCGGGAGTATAAAGTCCCGCAGAAGAAACAGCGCCATTATCAAACCATGTTATATTCACGCCGCTTCCGTCAGCATTCCAAACAGCAGAGTCAGCCATGTACCCGTTATTATGCCAACCGATTCTTATGCCAATCGGATTATTGCTTTCGTATATAGTCGAATCACTCATCATCCCATTGCTGTGATAGCTTAACCAAAGCCCGTGTTTTTTGCCCTGCACATACTTACCCTGGTATTGTAAATTTCCATTTGCATAAAAATAATAAAATATACCGTTTGGAATTTTGCAGGCACTGTCTTCATAAGTTCCAACCATTTGTAATTTATTGTCGTGAATAAAATAATCGCTTCTGTGCCATCCGGAATCTGTATGGATAATCACTGCATAAAAACGTGCTGAAGAAGCGTCTGATTCATGCCATAAGTAATCGAAAAATCTTTCAATTTTCTGCGCCGCAGAGTGCATTGCAAAAAAGATCAATATTGCAAATAAGAATCCTTTCATTTCACGAAAGTAAATAAAACCGGATTTGGTTATAAACCTGTCTTGCAACTATTATTTTTATATATTAACATCGTTTTATCATCCTGCTGCATTTAACTTGCCTGCCGGATTTTATGCGGCACTCTTTATGCAATCAATAGGAAAATTCAAAAGCATGAAAATATTTATTATCCCTATACTTATTCTCTTCAGCCAAAATTTATACAGCCAATCTTATACTATTGATACTTTTAAAAATGCAATTGCATCGGTTAATTCGTTTTCCTTATTTCCTGTCTATGGCTTTACTTCATCAAAAGATATTTATACCCTTGGCTATAATGTTTCTTATGAAAATGTTAAACCGCTTCCCGTGCAGTTAGTCAGAATTAATCTCACAAAAAAAACAATCGAACATAAAGCTGTACCCACCGTAAATTCGGCAAAGGGTAATTTATGGATTTCCGTTTTTGATAATTCAGGTAATGTATATTTATCTGTGGCGGTACCTGTGCGTACCGTCATTAAAGTCAATCTCAAAGACTCGATTCGATTACAAGATCTTGGCAATCCCTTTCCCGACGGCAAGTCTCTTATCTACTCTGCGGCTCCTGGCAACGATGGCAAAATGTATTTTGGCGGAAGCAGCGGCGGTACCTATTGGGGCAGTTATGATCCTGCAACAGGAAAATTAGAGAAGCACCCGCCGATTGATTCCCGCAATGACTATGTGCTCAGTATCGCAGGCGACAGCGAGTATGTATATGCACAGACAGGCCAGCGCAATTCTGTGCAGTTGTGGAGCGTGAGAAAAAAAGATGATTCAAAAAAATTGCTTTGCAAAATCACCAACAAAACGAGAATCAGTCTTGAAGCTTTCACTGATGGTATTTATACCTCTTTTTATTCCGATACATTAAGCGGCTCCTTTAAACTGGTAAATGGTGAAATGGTCAGGCTGCCATCACCTCCTGCCAACCTGAAAAGAATTAATTATACCGAAATCAATCAGCCAAACACACAATCAGTTAATGCTCATTTCGATCCTGTGGAAAACAAACTTTTTTATTCCGTCAATAATAAAACTTATGAAAGCATTGATATCAAAGCAAATTCTGTACGAATGGATATACGCAGGATATTTTCTTTCCCCGGCGACACAGAAAATATTTATTATGCTGGTGATTATTACGGCAATTATTATCGCTATAATTTAAAAGAAGAAAAAGCATATTTGCTTGGAGCAACAGGTTATAATATTTATTCCATTCTTCCGCTCAATGACAGTATTGTATATTTCGGCGGATACCCGAGTGGCTATATCATGCAATGGAACCGAAATCAGCCATGGACAACACAGAAATTCCTTAACGGTAAAGTAGTTGATGCAAGAGATGCCAATGCCAACCCAAAAATCCTTAGATATTGGAAGAGTGAAGGAAATCCTGCTGCTGGGTTTCATCACACATTTCAAATGATATTTGATGCAGATAAAAATATCATTGGTGCAGGCGATGTGATACGAATTGGCAATGCAGCTTCTATCGGTGTTTATATTCCCGGAAAAGATTCTGTTTACGGTATCAATTATGAGCCATTTACAGGCACGCATTTTTCAGGCATAGCTGAATGGCGCAAACTTGTAATTTATGCGATGAACAGCGAAGCCAAAAAATCAAAATTATATTTTTATGATCCTGCACTCGACAAAATGGTTGACAGCATTGATTCAGGGTTTGATGATTATGGTAAAATTTACATAAAAGGGAATATACTTACCGGCATTGCAAATGACAGGATATATAGAATTGATATAGTATCAAAAAAGATTATGGAGAATTTTGTCTTTCCGAAAAGTTCTATAAAAGATTCTTATAGACTGAGTTCGGGAAAATATATTATCACCACTTCACAGCAAATTCCCCAAAACTTTCAGCCTTCGGTTGCATTGCCTTATACCAATTATCTTGAGACCAATGGCCTTGTTTACGCATTGAAAGGAAATATGATGGTTCGTATTAAAGGATTGATTGAAAAATGATTTTGTTTCATGCTGAACAAATGAATTTAATAAGCTGTATAGGTTGTGAAAATTCTGCAGAAGTGCTAATGCAGGTGCGAAGCGAAATCCTGATTCAGAAAAATATTTACAACACCTGCGCTCTATCATCAACCACAGCATTTGTTTCTACGGTTGATTCCGGTATTTTATGTTTATGAGGGAAAAATTTCTTTTGCCAAATCAGCAGCGCAATAACACCGATAGAAATGGAAGCATCTGCCATATTGAATACCGGGCTAAAGAATTCAAAGTCCTGTCCTCCCCAGAATGGAAACCATGAAGGATATTTTGTCTGGATGATGGGGAAATAAAGCATATCCACAACTTTGCCATGCAGGAATGTAGTATAACCGCCACCCGCCGGAAATAATTTTGAGAGCGTAAACGGATTGCTTTCACTGAAGATGAGGCCGTAAAACATACTGTCAAGAAGATTGCCGAGAGCGCCGGTATAAATCAGTGAAGCACAAATAATAAATCCTTTGTGATAATTCTTTTTTACAATATTGCGCAGGTAAAAAGTGCCTAATATCACAGCCACAAGGCGGAATAATGTGAGGATAATTTTCCCGAAATCGCCTCCGAATTTCCAGCCCCATGCCATTCCTTCATTTTCTACAAAATGCAGCCTGAACCATTTTCCCAGCATATTATGTTCTTCTCCAAGATAATAGTGTGTTTTGATGTAAAACTTTAAAGCCTGGTCGGCCAAAACAAGAAATATAATAAATAATGCAACGTACCTGCCTTTCACTTTTTAAAAATTTGGCGCAAAGATAAGGGAAATGACTCCTGTACAGGAGAGATTAACAAAGGGTTGTTTCAGGGGAAAAACGGGTAAGAATTTGACAGATGTATTTGCAAAAAATGATTGTCCGTTAAAATAATCGCAATGAAGCATTGTATTTTTTATGCTGGCATGCTTATTGAAATTTTATAGTACCGTCGAATTAATGCCCTGCCCTTTTAATAAATTATTTAATTGAAAAAATTTTAAGTCTATGAAAAAGCTCACATTTATTTCAATGGTTGTATTTTTTATCATGTCTGCAACAGGCTGCGCCCGCAGAGTAGTAGTCTCGGACAGGCCTTCACCTCCGGTAATCGTGCGGCCTGCACAACCGGCGCCTGATTATATATGGATAGAGGGAGAATGGCGTGTCGGCGGCGGGAAATATTCCTGGAGAGATGGTTACTGGACCAGGTCGCGGGGACACAGAACGTGGGCTCCCGGTCATTGGGAAGCAACAAGGGGCGGATATTACTGGACGCCCGGACGTTGGAGATAATTTTCTACAGTTAGAAATTCAGAAAATACAGAGGCTGCCTCAAGCTGGGGTTCAGCCTCTCTTTTTTGCATTTTTTTTGTCCTGCATTTCAATTTAAAAATAGTTATTAAGCTGCTGCGTGCCTTCAAACACATGCAGCAATCTTAGTTTTTGAAATGCGTATAAAAATTCATTTAGCTGGTGCTGAAGTTTTTTCCGGATAGTTGGTTGCACTTCATAGTCATTCATCATATCTCTGAAAGCTTTAATGATCTTTTTTTCATAATGTTCCGAGCAGGTAAAAGGATCAATAAACTGCAGTTCATCATTTTCGTTTTTTGCAGGTTTATGAAGATCATTTACCGGGAATAAATTTAATATAGACAATATCTCATGCTTTATTTCTTCCTCGCAGGGATTGGTTTCTGCTACAAACATCAACAGGCTTTTTTTTAAAACGGGCTCTTTTATTGCGAGCGCTATGCTTTCAAGTTTCAGCCGTACTGCGGAAATGAGCACACGTAATTTTTCAAGTCTTGCAGAAGTATAGCGCAAATTGCTGCGCTCTTTTGTGGAGAGTGTTAAGTGGATCATAGGAATGCATTTTTACAGTTTACAGAAATTCGGCAGATCAAAAAATCAAATTAAAATTAAGCCGCTGCTAAAGTATGTTGAAAGTAAAACGCTTTAAATACCGGGAGATGAAAGTTAAACTAATTTTTAGATAAATTTCTTTTTCACAAAAAAATAATTTTGAAACGGACCTGCTTTAAGCTTGTGGAATTTTTCTTTAATTTCTATCAGTCCATGAACTTACAAATTCAATACCTGCTGCCATATTTTAATGTTTACCGGGATGCCTTCTTTTTCTGATTTTTTCCGCGCAGCTAATACCCGCTCACCGGGGTACAGGATTTGCCCTCCGGGAGTCTGCGGTTCACTGCTTTTTGCAAAATTGATAATCTCCTCAAGGGCGGTTGCATGAAGATTTTCAGCATGGACAGCGATAAATATTTGCGATAAGCCATATTCATTTCCGCTGCCTGAAATCCGGGCTACATTACGACCTCCGCTTAAGCCTGTTACCAGCAGGTCAAGCATCAGTGAGAGTCCGGAACCTTTCCAGAAACCTATGGGCAAAGTTCTCATGGATACCCTGATTTTTCCGGGATCGG
>JAHEZC010000583.1 GCA_023251275.1 Parafilimonas sp.
CTGCTTTATATTGTCCGGAAGTAAATCGCGTCCCTTGTTTAATGTTACAATGAATTTACCCAATTCAAGCCATGTACTCATATTTCCGGTATAACCCCCAAAAGAAAAATCTGTAGGACTAATAAACACACTTGGAGTCACTTCACTGTATGAAGGCTGAAACCATTCGTACACAAAAGCTTTCACGTTATTGATTTCCCATGTATAAGAATTCGCATTGGGGTTCTGCGTTTTGACCGGTCCTGAACTATAATTAAATTCTTTATAACGAAGTTTATAGTCAGTCGGTGTCTGTACAACATATTTACTTTGCTGTACAGCAAAATTTTCATCTTCTACAGGGAGCCAATACGGTAAAAAATAAATCCCTTTAAACTCCTGCTCGTCTTCATACTCAACTGTATAAGTAAATTGTCTGTAATAAAAATTATGACTTTTTATTCTGTCATCGTTCATCAGGCTGATACCATCTTCTACTGAAGCATCTGCAATGTCTTTTTTCTTTACAGATTTTAATTTTTTACCATCAGCATCGTATAAAGCGCCTGAAATATCGCTCAGATCACGCAGTTTATCATAATCATTACTGTATTCGGCATAATCGAGGCCTTGTTCATCCAGGATAGTAATTGCATACTTATGTTTAATAATGGCTTTATCAATAGCTTTAATGATGACTGTTAATTCTTCAATCCGCTTAACGGCATGGGCGTTTTCTTTTAATGAATCAGGAATAAGCGCTGCGCTGTAATTCTGGGCGTGCAGGTTTATTGGAATGACACACAACAACAAAACAGTTAGCTTTTTCATACAGTATTATTGTTTTTTAAACACAATTTGTTCAGCCTGTTTCTTAACTATATAAGCAAAGAAATCTCTGAGTGTTTGATAATCCTCCGGTTCAAAGTTTGCTTTTTTAATCTGTGTTCTGCATCGCAACTGAATACGACCACCGCCTGCCGCAATAATATATTCAAACATGCCTTCATTTTCATTCAGCATTACTCTTGCAGATTTTGGTAATTCTTCCACCACATAACCTTTCGGTACTTCCATATTAAGAATATAAGTTTCATCGGAACAGTAGGGCATTTCTACCGGGTATAATCTTTCTGCCGACTTGAATGGATTTTCTTTATACGCTTCTGCAAGCAATGGGCTGAAATAACTGATATCATCCTCTCCCAAATTGAATTTTATATTATATTTTACCGATACAGGCTCTTCGGGAATTTTAAGTGCAGTGATTTCTGGATTGCTGATCTCCACTTCAAACGGGTATGCTTTTTTTACCTCTTTGAAATAGTCATCCTGTGATTTAGACGAAAGTGTTTCTCGGAATTCTACAGATTCCTGTGTGCCCAACTGTGTAGAAAAACTTGCCGAAAGATTTTTTCCATCTTCTTCATTCATCATAAATACAGTTGTGAGTTTTGCCTCCTTCAGTGAATCGGCCGAGATATCTACAAGCATAGGCAATGGCGCAATTACTCTTGCTCCGCCGTTGTAGCATTTTACCGGTAATTTTCCAAATCCCAGGCTGCTGCTTGATGCATCGAGGAGATAAGGTTTTTCTCCAATGATCGCCTCTGAGATCACGTAATTAAATTTTCCCATGAGCGGATACACGTCATAAGTTTTGCCATGGCTCCTGGTACTTAATAAAACAGGATGCGATTCGAAACCGGCATTCTGCATCATGGCAGTGAGCAAAATATTTATATCAGCTACATTTCCCTTTTTGGCCTGATAGACTTTTTTGAGCGGCTGGGATAGATACCTGGCAGTTTTATCTGTACACGTATAGTTATCCCGCACAAGCTGAAATATTTTTTTTGCCATTTCCACGCTGTCCTTTACACCGGCTGTTGCTTTTTTCACGTCATCATTCAGCCAGCCATTATTATGGGAGAGTGCTTCGCCGAAGTCCTCGTCTTTCATCAGTTCTTCTGCCATCTGATACCAGGATTGCATGACGGGCCTCACAGGCTGGTTGGGATAGCGTACAGATGAAAGCTGGAATTCAATTTTGGCAATGTGATTGTCAAGTGTAGTCGTGTATCCTTCATCCTTTAATGCAGGCACATTTTTCATCGCCCAAAAATGTTCTATTGTCCGGCTCCTGAAACTATAGGATTGCAACCTGTCCATGGCGCTTTCGCCGGGGTCAGCAAAATTGAAGTTATCAGCAGTTATATTGGTGCTGTCAATAGCGTAAGGAAGATAGCCCTGCGGGAGAAAAATAAAATCATAAAATTCCGGGATCTCTATGTCATATTCCGACCATAGTTTTGGATAATTACTCTGAAAATACCAGTCTTCAAGATAGCGATAAGAAGGTGTGCTTACTTTAATATCGTATTCAATGATGGAGCCCCCTTTTATATTGGGGAAAGTGAATTTCTGGTAGGTAACATCACCATCT
>JAHEZC010000584.1 GCA_023251275.1 Parafilimonas sp.
CGGGATTAGGCACGACTGATGATGCAGCGACACTTGTGCAAAAAACATTGCAGGAGTTTCATCAGCCAATGGTGCTGGATGCTGATGCCTTGAATATTATTTCATTAAATAAAGAATGGCTTGCACAGATTCCGAAAGATTCTATCATTACACCACATCCCAAAGAATTTGAAAGGTTATTCGGCAAAGCAGAAAATGATTTTGAACGAATAAATTCGGCAACAGAATTGTCTGAAAAATATCCTTTCATCATTATCTTAAAGGGACATCATACACTCATCGCCTGTCGCGGTAAAGGTTGGTTCAATACTTCAGGCAATTCCGGAATGGCAAAAGGAGGCAGCGGAGATATACTTACAGGCATTCTTACTTCATTACTTGCTCAGGGTTATACTCCATTGCAAACTTCGATTACCGGAACATACCTGCATGGACTCGCCGGAGATATTGCGCTGCAGAATCAATCACCCGAAAGTCTTTTAGCTTCAGACATCATTGAAAATATCGGAGGCGCATTTAATCAGCTTTATAAAAATAAGAAAGAGGTCCAGGAATGAACCTCTTTGTAACCCTTCATAAACAATCCATACCCCTATGGATAGAAGTTTTATTAAAATTTGACGTAAAGTTAAAAATAAATTAAAGAGATTAAAAAATATTTAAAGAGTTTTTTTTAAATTTGGTAAATTGATTATAATTTCTTTAAATCCTGCCCTATAACCATTTTTGAAAAGATGTAATGGATAAGGGATAAAAAGACTTAAATCTTAACAGTTTATCTATTTACTCCTATTTTTGCCGTCCATTTAAAAATTTTACACTACAGCTTATGGACAAATTGTTCTTTTATGCCGTTCCGGCAATGGGAGCCATCGGCCTCCTGTACACTTTCGTGAAATTTAGCTGGGTTTCCCGGCAAGACGCAGGAACTGACCACATGAAACAGATCAGCACATATATTGCAGAAGGTGCTATGGCTTTTCTTAAAGCTGAATGGAAAATACTTTCCTATTTCGTTGTAATTGTTGCACTCCTGTTGGCTTTAATGTCAAGGAGTAACGCTAATTCTCACTGGTTCATCGCTGTTGCTTTTGTGATTGGTGCCGTGTGTAGTGCAACTGCGGGTTATATAGGCATGAAGGTGGCAACGAAAGCCAATGTACGTACAGCGCATGCTGCCCGGACAAGTTTGTCAAAAGCCTTATCGGTTTCTTTTACGGGCGGTTCCGTGATGGGTCTTGGTGTGGCAGGTCTTGCAGTATTAGGTCTGAGCAGTTTGTTCATTCTTTTCAAATACATGTTCGCACCTGAATCAGGGGCTAACAGCGAGGAAATGATAAAAACCATTGAGGTGCTTACAGGATTTTCGCTTGGGGCCGAGAGCATCGCATTATTTGCACGTGTCGGAGGCGGCATCTATACAAAAGCGGCAGATGTCGGTGCTGACCTGGTTGGTAAAGTAGAAGCTGGTATTCCAGAAGATGATCCACGCAATCCTGCAACTATTGCTGATAATGTAGGTGATAATGTGGGTGACGTAGCCGGCATGGGTGCTGATCTTTTTGGCTCTTACGTAGCAACTGTTTTGGCAACAATGGTCCTCGGTCAGGAAACACAATCTGTAGATAACTTTGGTGGCTTTGCGCCCATTCTTCTGCCTATGCTTATTGCCGGAACAGGTATTCTTTTTTCTATTATAGGAACATTATTTGTAAAAGTGAGTGATGCCGGTGGTATCAATACAGATAATGTGCAGAAGGCCCTTAATATGGGTAATTGGGGATCAATTATTTTAACCGCTGTTGCCAGCATAGGTCTTGTATATTACGTATTACCTGAAACCATGACATTACGTGGTATTGAGTTTACAAAATGGGGTGTCCTCGGCGCAATCGGCGTAGGTCTTGTAGTAGGCACTTTAATGAGCATGATAACGGAATATTATACTGCTATGGGAAAACGCCCTGTGCGAAGCATTATCCGGCAATCTGCCACGGGTCATGCAACTAATGTAATTGGTGGCCTGGCTGTTGGTATGGAATCCACATTCCTTCCAATTCTTGTATTGGCAAGTGGTATTTATGGTTCGTACGCTTGTGCAGGTTTATATGGTGTAGCAATTGCTGCAGCGGGTATGATGGCAACAACGGCCATGCAATTGGCAATTGATGCCTTTGGCCCTATTGCAGATAATGCAGGTGGAATTGCAGAAATGAGTGAACTGCCTAAAGAAGTGCGGGAAAAAACGGATGTTCTTGATGCTGTTGGCAACACAACTGCCGCCGCGGGTAAGGGTTTTGCTATTGCCTCTGCTGCTTTAACTGCGCTGGCTTTATTTGCAGCTTTTGTCGGCGTGGCAGGTATTAATGGTATTGATATTTATAAAGCGAAAGTACTTGCTTCATTGTTTGTAGGTGGAATGAT
>JAHEZC010000065.1 GCA_023251275.1 Parafilimonas sp.
GTCTTCTTAAAGGCACAGAAAGCAAAGTGCCCATATTAAAATACCGTGATCGCCGCAGAAGGAGAAAAAGATAAAAACAGTCTCCTCAGAATTTTACCTGTTAATAATTTTTACTTTTTTGGCATAAATCCTGATATTGTTCTTCAAATCCCATAAAATGAATAAGAGATTATTTTCTGGATATGCTATTGTTCTGATTGTTTGTTTTGCCTGTACACGCAATGCTATTACAGGACGAAACCAGTTGTCATTGGTTCCTGAATCTGAGATGCAGAGTATGGCTATCACACAATACAAGCAGTTTCTTTCAGAAAATAAAGTCATAGCCAACCCTGCGAATAAAGATGCCGAAATGGTAAAACGAATAGGCGGTCGGATCGCTAAGGCTATAACGGAATATTACAGAGAGAAAGGATTGGGAGATGCATTGCAGGGATATAACTGGGAATTTAATCTTGTTGAAAATAAAGAAATAAATGCATGGTGTATGCCCGGTGGAAAAGTGGTAGTTTATACCGGCATACTGCCGGTTACACAAACCGAGGCTTCTCTTGCAATAGTATTAGGTCATGAAATTACACATGCCGTAGCCGGACATGGCCGCGAAAGAATGAGCCAGGCCCTCCTTGCTCAGGGGATAAATGAAGTGGGATCCGCTGCATTAGGCAAGAATCCCCAGGCGGTAAACATTTTTAAGAGTGTATATGCGCCTACTGCACAGTTAGGTGTATTACTTCCCAATTCGAGAAAACAGGAACTCGAAGCAGATCATTATGGGCTAATTTTTGCTGCCATGGCTGGGTATGATCCGCAGGAGGCCATACCTTTTTGGCAAAGAATGTCGAAATTGGGAGGAGCAAAGCCACCTGTTTTTTTGAGCGACCACCCGGCCGATGAAGAGCGCATTAAAAAACTGCAGGAATTAATGCCTGAGGCTTTGAAATATTATAAACCTTTGGCTAAATAAACTTTCACGAAGCCCCGATCATTGAAGTTTTTTTAAAATAGACACAAATAAACCTGTTGACTACAGTTAAAACCCTTAACTTTGCATTCCTAATGTTTAAACCTTGAATTCATTTAAGGATGTCAACACAAAGTTTATTTGAAAAATTGCAGTTAAAAGATGAGAAAAGCCTGTTAATACAGGGCATTCCATCCTCCATCGAAAAGCAGTTTGCCAAGCTCTCTTACGTAAAGAACGTTACTCCACTTTTAAAAGTGAGAAAAATTGATTTTGCATTGGTATTTGTTATTAATCAGAATCAAATGTGCAATATTTTAAGGGAAGTGTTGCCTGCATTGCATGATGAAAGTAAGCTTTGGATTGCTTTTCCAAAAACAACCAGTAAAATTGTCAGTGACCTCAACAGGGATTGCAGTTGGCAATTCTTATCTGACAATGGCTTTGAGGCTATAGTACAGGTGATATTGGATCATGTATGGACCGCTTTACAGTTCAAAAAGACAGAGGTTCTGCTGGCGCCAAGAATTTTAAGGCAGAAGATCAAAATGGCAATGGCCTGATTTTCAGTATTTCTCCTCTACAATAGAATTTATAAGAATTATTTATAGCGGTTTATTCACTTTCAAATAATTAGAAATGCCTCTGCTTTTTCCCGTGGAGGCTTTTTTATTCGCAGCACTTAAAGGTTCTAAGAAATGCACCAATTAACAACGCTTCATAGCGAATCGGGTTGACTAAAGCTTCTGGAGAGAATAAATTTAAGCAAGCCAAACTTTTAATCCAGGAAAAAAAATGGCGCTGATAAATACGCTGCATTCTTTTTATGCTTTAAAAAAACGAGCTGTTTCAGCCATTCACAGGTATGATAAAAATCCTGTTATAATCTTCACGTAACTACATAAAACCTTTTATTACCTTAGTGGCATGAGTCAGAAATTATTTTTGCTTGATGCCTTGGCACTTATTTACAGAGCGTATTATGCGCTTATCCGCAACCCGCGCATTACTTCGAAAGGGAAAAATACCAATGCACAGTTTGGGTTTACGAATACCTTGTTTGATCTCATTAATAAAGAAAAGCCTACGCACCTGGCTGTGTGTTTCGATACACATGCGCCAACCGAACGCCATACCGATTTTTCTGACTACAAAGCCAATCGGCAGGAAGCGCCGGAAGATCTGCTGGATTCACTTGATGATATAAAGAGGATTATTAAAGGTTTCAATATCCCGGTTGTCGAGGTGGATGGTTACGAAGCAGATGATGTAATAGGTACTCTTGCATGGCAGGCCGCCGATGCCGGTTATGATGTATATATGGTCACACCAGATAAAGATTACGGACAGTTATTGATTCACAAATGTGTTTACATTTATAAGCCCGGCTACCAGGGTGGTGATTTCGAAATACTTGATGCCAAAAAAATATGTGAAAAATGGGATATTGCCCGTGTGGAGCAGGTGGTGGATATTTTGGGTTTGATGGGTGATGCGGTAGATAATATTCCTGGGATCGCCGGTGTAGGTGAAAAAACAGCCGCGAAGCTTTTAAAAGAATACAGCACGCTCGAAAACGTATTGGCCAATGCCGATAATATAAAAGGATCTCTCGGTGAAAAAATACGAAGTGGCAGGGAAAATGCCATTATCAGCAAAAAACTCGCAACCATTATAACCAATGCACCGGTGGAGTTTCATGAAGAAAATTTTCGGCTCAAAGACTGGAATAAACAGGAATTGATTGAAATATTTGCCGAACTCGAATTTAAAACCCTTGGGAAACGCATCCTGGGGGATGAGTTTAATGTATTTCAATCTGCGCCTAAAGTAGTGCAAACAGATCTGTTTGGAAATGCGGTTGAAAATGAAAATGTACCTATCGGTAAAAAAGAAGTAAAAATAACCATTGAGAATAAAGAAGAGGAAAACGATGATGTCGAAAAGGGTTTTAAAGCAGATAAAACAATCAACACGACTGAACACACTTATTATTTAATTGACAGCGACGATAAAATTAACGAACTCATAGAAAAACTTTCTGCACAAAAAGAAATTTGTTTTGACACGGAAACTACAGGAATAGACGCTAATAATGCAGAACTGGTAGGCATGAGTTTTTCTTTTCAGCCGCATGAAGCATATTATATTCCCTGCCCCGCTGATCAAGAGAAAACAAGGGAAATCCTGAATCAATTTAATCCACTTTTCAACGATTCAACCATTACATGGATAGGGCAAAATATCAAGTACGATCTGCTTGTACTGAAATGGTATGATGTTGAACTGAAAGGGAATATTTATGATACCATGCTCGCTCATTACGTAGTAGAGCCGGAGGGCAGGCGCAGCATGGATCTTTTAAGCGCTCAATATCTTGGATATGAGCCCGTGCATATTGAAGAACTCATTGGTAAAAAAGGCCCGCGGGGGTCTGCGACAAAAGCACAGGGTAACATGCGTGATGTGGAAATCGAAAAGATTAAAGACTATGCTGCAGAAGATGCAGATATTACCCTGCAATTAAAACATGCTTTACATCCTTTTCTGAAAACAAAGGATGTAGAAAGAGTATTTTATGAAGTGGAAAATCCGCTGGTGAAAGTGCTTACCGATATGGAATTTGAAGGAGTAAAGATTGATATGGATTTTTTGCATAATTATTCCAAAGAACTGGAAAGAGAAGCTTATCAATGTGAGCAGAATGTATATGCGGGCGCAGGCGTAAAATTCAATCTCTCATCACCTAAGCAATTGGGCGAAGTGCTCTTTGAAAAATTGAACCTTGACCCCAAAGCAAAAAAAACAAAGACCGGGCAATATGCCACAGGCGAAGATGTGCTGCTGAAGTTATCACATATAAGCCCGATCGTTGCCGACATACTTGCTTACCGCCAATTGACAAAGTTAAAATCAACTTATGTAGATGCATTGCCGCAACTGATTAACAGGAAAACAGGTCGGGTACACACAACTTATGGACAAGCTGTAGCAGTAACAGGCAGGCTGGCAAGTAACAATCCCAATCTCCAGAATATTCCTATCAGGTCAGATCGGGGTAAGGAAATACGTAAAGCATTTATTCCGCGGGATAGCAATCATGTTTTGGTAAGCGCCGATTATTCACAGATAGAATTACGCATTGTAGCCGGGATCAGCGGAGATAAAAATATGGTTGAGGCCTTTATTAACGGAAAAGATATTCATACTGCAACCGCCGCAAAAGTGTATAATATACCCGAGAGTGAAGTTACCAAAGTACAGCGCTACAAGGCAAAGAGTGTTAATTTTGGAATCATCTATGGTCAGGGTGCATTTGGATTGGCCGATAATCTTGGCATCAGCAGGTCAGAAGCAAAAGAGATCATTGATAATTATAAAAAAGAATTTTCAGGTATTACTAAATATATGGATGATACCATCAACTTTGCACGGGAACACGGATATGTGCAAACGCTGATGGGGCGCAAGCGCTGGCTGAAAGACATTAATTCAGCTAACTTCACAGTGCGTGGTTTTGCAGAGCGTAATGCCATTAATTCACCAATACAGGGCACTGCTGCCGATATGATCAAACTGGCCATGATAAAAATTCATGAAGCTATGCAAAAGGAAAAATTGCGCAGCAAAATGATTCTGCAGGTACACGATGAATTGGTATTTGATGTGCTGAAAGAAGAACTGGATGTTTTGAAACCTTTGATACTTGAAAACATGAGGCACGCTTTGCCATTACCCAATAATGTTCCGGTAGAAGCAGAAGCTGGCGCTGGTGATAACTGGTTGGAGGCGCATTGAGATGAAGAATCAAAATTAATAATACAAACAACGATTCCACTGTATGAAAACCAAAAAACAGCCACTGATTGTAGGATTGGTTATGTTGATCTTTTTTGTGATTTCTCTAATTACTAATATTCTTGGACCCTTAGTTCCAAATATCATTGACAGCTTTCATTTAAGCCTCGGTCTTGCAGGCTTTCTGCCTTTTTCTTTTTTTGTGGCGTATGGCGTAATGTCAATCCCTGCGGGGATTTTAATAGAAAAGTATAGTGAAAAATTTGTGCTTATACTCGCCTTTGTTTTAGCTTTCGGCGGGGCTGCAACATTTGTGCTCTTCACGAGCTTTTCGATTGCTTTATTTTCGTTATTTATCATTGGCATTGGCATGGCAATGCTCCAGGTAGTTATCAATCCATTATTGCGTGCTGCAGGTGGCGAAGAACATTTTGCTTTTAACAGTGTGTTTGCGCAATTATTTTTCGGATCAGCTTCTTATTTAAGCCCATGGCTATATAGTTACCTGGTTCAGAATTTACACACGGGCAACAGCAATATATTGCTTAATACACTTAACAAAATTGTTCCGCAACATTTAGAATGGGTCTCATTGTATTGGGTATTTGCTGTCGTTACATTACTGATGATCGTAATAATAGGGATCATACGAATTCCAAAAGTTGAACTGAAAGAAGATGAAAAAATCGGCACCGCAAATACCTTTAAAGAATTGCTGAGGAACCGCTATACTTATCTTTTCTTTTTTGGAATCTTTATGTATGTGGGAACAGAGCAGGGTATTTCCAACTGGATATCGAAATTCCTGCAGTCGTATCATCAGTTTAGTCCTGAAACTACAGGGGCTCATGCAGTTGCCTGGTTTTGGGGGTTAATGACAATTGGCTGTTTACTGGGTCTTTTATTATTGAAATTATTTGACAGCCGTAAAGTATTAAGTGTATTTGCCATAGGCGCAATAATCAGTTTGACTGCAGCATTATTTGCCTCTGCAAATATTTCTGTGATCGCATTTCCACTTTGCGGTTTTTTTCTGTCGGTGATGTGGTCAATCGTTATTTCGCTGGGATTAAATTCTGTAGCGCAACATCATGGAACTTTGGCAGGCATTCTTTGCACAGGTATTGTTGGTGGCGCTATAGTTCCTGCTGTCATCGGCAATGTTGCAGAATCAATGGGTTTAAGGACGGCAATGTGTATCGTCTATATAACTTTGGGATATATTTTCAGCATCGGTTTCTGGGCAAAACCTTTGGTGAATAATGCAGTTTCATTAAGAGATTTATTTAAAAAGACAAAATCACTGCCTGATTAAAATGCCATTCTTTGGAAAGCTTGCACAGGCCATTGCAAATTTGTTTAATAGCAAGAAATCCTTTGAAACAATAGTTTTCGTGAACCTAGTTATAGATTGTAGGGAGCTTATATGAAGCGATAAAAAATAAAAATTACTGAACGATTTAATTGCATTACAATGAAAAAAACAACTGTCATTTTATCATTGCTTATCACTTCACTGGTTGGATACGCACAGGAAAATAAAAGCGAATTGATATTAAAAGATGGATGGAAAATGCAATCATCACTCAGCTTTAATGCAACGGGTAAACAAATTTCACAAATGGATTTTGATCCGCAGAGATGGTATAATGTATCTGTCCCCACCACTATCATTGCCGGCTTGCTTGAGAATAAAAAATATGATTTCGATCCATTTTACAGTAACAATCTTGAAAAAATTTCAGGCCCTGAATTCGATAAACCCTGGTGGTTCAGAAAAGAATTTAAATTAAAAGCATCTGAAAAAGATAAGAATGTAATACTGAAACTGCACGGCATTAACTACAAGGCTAACTTATGGTTCAATGGTGTTTTGCTTGCAGATTCAGCTTCAATAAAAGGCCCTTTCCGTTTTTTCGAATTTGATATCACAAAGCTTATAAAATTTGAGGGCACAAATGTGCTGGCTCTCGAAATAACCCGCCCATTCAATCCCAACAAATCAGATGGTGATCTTGCCATTGATTATGCCGACTGGATCCATTACCCCGCTGATTATAATGGCGGAATTGTCAACAATGTAACTATCAGCCTGTACGATAAAGTTGCTGTTCGTTATCCGCTCGTTACCACAAAATTTGATTATCCTTCATTGGAAACTGCACACCTGGAAGTGGATGCGGAAGCAGTGAATTATTCGGATGATGAATTAGATATTGAAATAAAAGGTAAGATAAATGGTGACATTCACCTTGAGCAAAAAGTGCACTTAGGCCCGAAAGAGATTAAGCAAGTAACTTTCTCCTCTAATGATTACCCGCAATTGAATGTGAAAAGCCCAAAAATATGGTGGCCCTGGCAATATGGAAAACCAGAATTAAACCATATTTCTCTTGAAGCTATATACAATCAAAAAGTGAGTAATGAGGTGGCAGAAAATTTTGGCATCCGTGAAATAAAGTCAGCGTTTATCAGTGATGATTCAAGAGAGTTCATCATCAACGGAAAACCAATCATGCTACGCGGTGGTGCATGGTCTCCGGATATATTTCAGCGACGTTCAAAGGAAGACCAGGAACAAAAGATAAAGCTGGTCCGGGACATGAATATGAATATCATCCGTTCGGAGGGAAAATTTGAAGATGACAATTTTTACGATCTCTGCGATAAATATGGCATGCTCGTAATGACCGGCTGGATGTGCTGCGGCACCTGGCAATCACCGGGAAAATGGGATGCTGCCGAAAGAAATGTTGCGATGGAATCCGGGAAAACCATGATGTACTGGCTGAGAAATAAAGCATGCATTTTAACCTGGCTTAACGGCAGCGATATGCCGCCTAAAGATGCTTCGGTAGAAAGAGACTGGCTTAAAATTGAAAGCGATCTTAAATGGCCAAATCCTGTCCTCGCAACTGCAGATGCAAGTGAATCAAAAGTTTCCGGCAAGAGCGGTGTTAAGATGAATGGCCCCTATGACTGGGTGCCTCCCATATACTGGGAAACCGATCCCCATGAATATGGAGGAGCATGGAGTTTTGCAACGGAAATTTCACCGGGCCCTTCTATCCCTCCTTATGAAAGCTTAATCAAATTTATACCAAAAGATTCGTTGCAAATCAATAGCAGCGATTGGTTGTATCACTGCGGCACAATGCAGTTTGGCAATACGAATATTTTTAATAGTGCACTTGATGGAAGGTACGGTAAATCATCATCCATAAAGCAATTTTTAGCCAAAGCCCAGGCTCAGAATTATGAAGGCCACAGGGCAATGATGGAGGCCTTCGGTTTAAATAAATATAATACTGCTACAGGTATAGTTCAATGGATGCTTAACAATCCATGGCCGGGTATTATATGGCATACATTCGATTATTATTTATACCCTGCGGGCACTTATTTTGGCATAAAAAAATCACTGGAGCCTTTGCATATTCAATATTCTTATAAGTCGAAAGAAGTGGTGATAGTGAATACATTGCTGAAAAATTTTTCGGACCTTACTGTACACGCAGATATATACAACCCCGACGGCAGTCATAAATATTCAAAATCGGTTTCTGCCAATGTGAGAGAAGACAGTATTAAAAGATGTTTTACCATCCCGGCGACTGAGGGTTTATCCGATACCTATTTTCTCCGGCTAAGATTAAATGAAGAAAGCGGGAAGACCAAAAGCATTAACTGGTACTGGCTTTCCAATAAAGATGATGCGCCGAACTGGGATAAGTCAAAATGGTATTACACTCCGCAGTCAGGTTACACCGATTTCAGTGCATTACAGCAATTGCCCCAAACAACGCTTGAAACGAAATACACCACGGAAACCGAAGACGGGAAAACCGTTCACAAAATCACAGTCACGAATACCGGCAAGGCAGTAGCTTTCTTTGTGCATATACGTGCATTGAAAGAAAAAAATGGTGAAGATATTTTGCCTGTAATTTTTGATGATAATTATTTACTCCTGGCTCCCGGTGAAAGCAGGGCTATACATTGCATTTATGAGCATAAACATGCACATAATGCCGTGCCTTACATTTTAATATCTGCATGGAACCTTGACCCCGTGCATAGCAGCATGGAGGGACATGGAGGATTTGAAAAGGAAATGGAATGATGCGACTGCAGATCATCAAAATTGTGAATGAGCTTTCAAGAAATATTATGTAATTTCCTGTAGCCACACCGCCACACTGCAAC
>JAHEZC010000585.1 GCA_023251275.1 Parafilimonas sp.
AAGTCAGCGTAACCAAATCATGTGCGAGGTAATTAAAATCCCTTTTAAAATCTGTGGCGCGTATTGCCTTCCTGCCAAGAGAATCCTGCGAAAAGATTCCAAAATATAAATACTGCTTATTGTATAAAACTTTTACTGCTGTTTCAAAGTTTGGTGCTGCACCCTGGTAAGGTTCTATTTGTGTAAAGCGTGGAGAAGCCTTTGCCAGCAACCATTCAGGCTCATCCAGGATACCATCAATATGCAAGGAACCGGAAATTTCTATGGCTGTAATTTCCTTCCTGGTTGAATCTGGTTTGAAAATTTCTGCATGTTGAGCAAATCCATAAAATGAAATAAGGAGGAAGATAAACAGCAGTATTTTGATCATAAAGCAAAATATAAATTTTCTGTTTATAGGCACAGTCAGATACTTCAGTATCAAGTATAACGGCAGTATTTTCAGCGTGCCTCCGAGCCGCCGCTTTTGCTTTGCCCCACTGTAACACAATGCTTTCGCGATAACGCTGAAAAAATGCGAATAAATAAGATCCGCACTCTGATACGCTTTAGTATGAAACTAAAACAAAAAACCGCCGCATCTGATGCAACGGTTCAATATTTTTGACTTGCTGCCCATTCTCTCAATACTCATCTTCATTGAACATAAAGTCTTCCTGGCTCGGGTAATCCGGCCAGATGTCTTCAATACTTTCATACACTTCGCCTTCATCTTCGAGCTCCTGCAGATTTTCCACCACCTCGATCGGAGCGCCGCTTCTGATGGCGTAATCAATCAATTCGTCCTTTGAGGCAGGCCAGGGTGCATCTTCGAGATAACTGGCCAATTCCAATGTCCAGAACATACAGAGGCTTTTAATTTTGCGCAAAAGTAAGTGTTGTAACGAAATAACCAAATCCTGATTGTATATCCGCCGGAATAAATATTTGAAAAAAATAAAAAGCCTTGTTTTTGTTAGCTCTTTGTGGTTAGGTTTGTAAAACTTAACCTGAAATATGCAGATACTCCAGGCCGAAAACATCCATAAATATTACGGGCAACTGCACGTTTTGAAGGGTGTGGATATTACCATAAACAAAGGGGAAATTGTTTCGATCATAGGCTCCTCCGGAGCCGGTAAAAGCACGCTCCTGCATATACTGGGTACCCTTGATAAACCGGATACAGGGAAAATATTTTTGAAAGGTGTGGCCATACATTCACTGAAAGGGAAAAGGCTGGCGGCATTCCGAAATAACAATATCGGGTTCGTTTTCCAGTTTCATCATTTGCTGCCTGAATTTACTGCGTTGGAAAATGTCTGTATTCCCGGGTGGATTGCAGGCAGAAGAAAAAAAGAAGTGCAGGATGAAGCAGGCAGGCTTTTGAAAATTTTAGGATTGGGTGAACGCCTGGACAACAAACCCCAGATGCTTAGCGGCGGTGAGCAGCAACGAGTAGCAGTAGCAAGGGCTTTAATCAATAAACCCGCAGTTGTATTTGCCGACGAACCTACCGGAAATCTTGACAGCGCAAATACAAAAGATCTTCATGATTTATTTATACAGCTTCGCAAAGATTTTAACCAGACATTCTTAATTGTTACACACAATGAAGAACTCGCTGATCTGAGCGACCGTATATTGCACATGAAAGATGGACTTATTGCAGATGCAACGGGTTGAAGTTGATGCAGGCAATTTTCAAAAATTTCTGATACGCCGGTTTGGGTTTAGTTTGCAGTACCATTGAACTGCTGATAATTCAGGCACATACAAATCCAGGTTAATCAATTCGCGGCTTCCATATAATTTCGGATATCTGGAGCAAATGCCCTGCATAACGGGCAAGTACAAAAAGATAATCGCTTAAACGGTTGAGGTATTTTATTACAAGTGGTTCTACAGGCATTTTTTGTTCCTGCATTTCCACACAGGCTCTTTCTGCGCGGCGGCATACACAACGTGCTATATGTGTAGTGGAAACAGCAGGATGACCCCCGGGCAAAATAAAATTTTTCATGGGAGGCAGTATATCATTCATCCTGTCAATTTCTTTTTCCAGCAACCCGACATCTGCTTCTTTCAGACCGGGAATTTTCATCAGGGAATCTTTCCCGGGATCAGTGGCAAGCGAGGAACCTATAGTAAACAACCTGTCCTGTATTTCCCTGAGAATAATTTTAGAATGCTCATCAGTTAAATAGTCATTTGCCAGACCGATAAAAGAATTAAGCTCATCAATTGTGCCATAGCTTTCAATACGGATATGGCTCTTGGGCACTTTAGTACCGCCGATAAGTGAGGTTTTGCCAAGGTCTCCTGTTTTTGTATATATTTTAATGGCCATAGCACTCCGCCTCTAGATGGGTTGTAAGTATTCTATTTATTGAAAGCTAATTATTAATTGGTTGTATGAGGTG
>JAHEZC010000066.1 GCA_023251275.1 Parafilimonas sp.
ACTTATTGAACCCGGTGGTAAAATTGTATTTTCAAAACAAGGCGCAATTGATCCTGAAGAATTAAGAAAAATAATTTTTAATGACAGTTTTATCGGCAGGTTATATAAATAATTCTTTTCTTTCAACGTTGCCTGTCTTTTCTTTTAACTCTGAACATTGGAAATTGAGCATTGATCATTTTACCAAAATAAAAAGGTGTCAATTTGCTGACAGTTTTTTTGCGTCCAGGCGACTGAAAAATCATCCGGAAAGAAATAATGTGTTAGTAAATTTTTTTGCTGAAACAGGTAAAGCATGTAATTTGTTAGCTATCGTTCCCTGAAATCACAAAGTGTGATACCAGGTTTTTTGCCGCAGTTAGTTGAGTGAACAACTGTCACCAGTGAACGAAAATTTTATTTTTAAACCGACTTTTATACAGTAAAAATTTCCACACAATACATGCCCAGACTTTTTATTTTTCTTTTGTTCCTGATATTGTCTGCTCATGCAGATATTCATACGCAGGTTGCTTTTCCGCTTAAGATCAGCGGCGATAAACGTTATCTAGTTGACCAGGATAATAAACCCTTTCCCATTCTCGGCCGCACTGCATGGTTTATCATATCACAACCGGACAGCGGTTACAAAAAATTTCTTGACAATACTATTGCGCATGGGCATAATGCCATCGAGATGGCCGTCATTACACATTGGCCTATGGGCAATTATGCACCTTTTAATGCAAATGGTGATGCTCCTTTTTTAAAGCGATTGAATGGCGCCGACTGGGACGGTAAGCTTATTTATACTGACGTAAAAACGCAATCGCCAAACCTGCTGACACCGAATGAAAATTATTGGAAACATGCGGATGATTTTCTTGCATACTGCGAATCAAAAGGCATTCTTGTTTTCATGTTTCCGGCTTATGTTGGTTATTCGAATGAAACTGAAGACCAGGGATGGATGAAAGAACTGGCAGCAAACGGCACGATAAAAACGGAACAATATGGCGTATGGATTGCAAGCCGTTATAAAGACCGAAAAAATATTGTATGGATGTTATTGGGTGATAAAGGCAGTTTTGATGCAGAACAAAGAAACGCAGAAGCGGCATTGATCAGGGGGTTGAAAAGTGTACAGGGTCAGCAATCAGTTCAATACACTGCAGAATCTTTCAGTGGACAAAACGCTGCGGATAATGCTGACTTCGGTAATGAAATGACTTTGAATGGCAGCTATACATGGGAGTTAAAAGTGCCCGTGCCTTTTATAGCACGCAAGGCTTATGCACATGATCCGGTATTGCCTTCTTTCCTCTTGGAGGAACCTTATGATGAAGAAGGGCCCGATGGAAATAATTATAACCCCAACGCTACGCAACCTGTGCGGCGTTTTCAATGGTGGGGATGGTTAAGCACCATCGGTGGTTATATTTCCGGCAACGGTTATGTGTGGCAATTTGTTGATCCCGTATGGCAAAAACATCTCAATACACAGGCAGCGCTTGACATGAGCAGGCTCAATAGTTTTATCCGTTCTATTAATTGGTGGCAATTGATTCCTTCAGGATTGAATGGCATGCAAACTCTGATTGTTGATGACAATAATATAGATACATCTGCGGCTTATGTGCCGGCTGCTGCTGCAAAAGACGGATCACTGCTTGTTGCTTATATTCCCCCTGCACATAAAGGAAATATTATAGTTAATATGAGTGTATTAAGCAGTAAAGTATTTGCATACTGGTTCGATCCTGCCAATGGAAAATATACAGCCGTCACTAATTCTCCTTTTAATAATACAGGCGTTCAATCATTCATTCCTCCGGGAAAAAACAGTACAGGTGAAACAGATTGGGTATTGGTGCTGTCGGTGAAAAAAAGATGAGTGGTACTTTTTAATAGTATAAATGTTCATCAATAAAATGAAGAAGCGTTTTAATATTTTGTTTGATGAATAAGCAGCCTGGAATTTTTGTTTCAAAAAATATCCCGGCACTGCATCCTCTGATCAAATTACTATGAAAGTTTGCAAATATTTTTCCATTATGAATTATATTTATGCAATATGAAGAAAATAACCGTCTTTATCGTTTTCTGCGGTATTGCACTCTCTCTTAGTGCACAGGTAAATATTGATAGCCTCTGGAAATTATGGAATGATAACAAACAGGTTGATACGGTACGTCTTTATGCCATTGATGAGTTAGCATGGGATATTCGATATAAGAATTCTGACTCTGCGATCATACTGGCAGAGATGGAATTGAATTTTGCTAAGCAGAAGGATAAAAAAGTGTGGGAGGCAAATGCCTGTAATATGTTGGGTGTGGCCTTTTATATAAAAAGTAATTATGCAAAGGCTATCGAGTGGCACCAAAAAAGTTTTACCATAAGAGAAGAAATGAATGATAAGCAGGGAATGGCAGTATCATACAATAACCTGGGGAACATTTATTCGGAACAAGCCGAGTATGTTAAAGCGCTTGACTCTTATCAGAAAGGGCTTGAACTGATACAGGGATTGAATAAAGACAGGGCAGCTAATTACCTGAATAATATCGGCGGTATCTATTATTTCAAGGGAAGTTATCCAAAAGCGCTGGAATATTTTCAGAAAGCATTGGCAATATGTGAAGAGATCAATGACAAAGAAGGAATAAGCAATGCTTACAACAACATTGGAGTTATTTACAGTGAGGCAGGCAACAATGAAAAGGCGCTGGAATATTATCAAAAAAGCGTGGAGATAAATAAAACGCTGGAAGACAAACAGAGTTTAGCAGAGTCATATCTCAACATCGGCCTCATAAAATATGCACAGGGAGATTATATACAGGCGCTGGATTACCAGCAAAAGAGTCTTGCCCTTGAACAGGATCTCGACAACAGGCAGGGAATTGCAGGTGTTTACGGGAATATCGGGCAGATTTATGCCGCACAGGAAAATATACCGCTGGCACTTGAGAACTATAAGAAAGCACTCAGATTAAGTGAAGAATTGGGAAACAGGGATAAAATAGCTTATTCCGATATTAATATTGCCAGCCTTTATTTAAAGCAAAAAGATTACACTGCCGCAGAAGCCCTTGCAAAAAAAGCCCTTAACCTGAGCCGGGAACTTGGTACGATCACTTACCAGCGGGACGCAAGTAAGCTGCTCTATGAAATTTATAAAGCTTCCGGAAAAAATACGGATGCCCTCGCTTACCACGAAAAATTCCTTGCCTTAACAGACAGCATTGAAACTACCGAAACAAATAAGAAGCTTGACCAGATGGAATTTGCCAGGATCATGCTGACAGATAGTCTCAAAAAGGAAAAGGAAAAACTGCAGGTAAAAATCGCTCATGAAGAGGAGGTCCATCGAAAAGATGAGCAAAGGAACTTGGCAATATATATTGGGGCAGCGGTAATATTATTGGCTGTTACTCTTTGGTTCAGGCTGCGTTATGTACGCAGAACAAGAGCCGTGATTCAGAAAGAGAAAGACAGGTCAGAAAACCTTTTACTTAATATACTTCCGGCAGAAATTGCGGAAGAACTCAAAAGATATGGCAAAGCCGAAGCGAAAGATTTTGATATGGTATCCATCCTGTTTACCGACTTTCATGAATTTACCAGCATATCCGAAAAAATGAATGCCAAAGACCTGGTTGCAGAGATCAATTATTGTTTTGAAGCTTTTGACCGTATTTCCGGTAAATACAAAATAGAAAAGATCAAGACCATAGGGGATGCTTATATGGCGGCAGGTGGGCTGCCGGTAGCCACACCTGGTTCCGTAAAAAATACGGTGCTTGCTGCGCTTGAAATGCAGGCTTTTATTCAAACCCGTAATTTGCAAAAAGTGCCTGAAGGATTGCCTGCTTTTCAAATGCGGTCAGGTATTCACACTGGTCCCGTGGTGGCAGGAATTGTAGGGGTAAAAAAATTTCAATACGATGTCTGGGGTGATACGGTAAACACAGCGAGCCGTATGGAGAGTTCCGGTGAAGTTGGTTCTGTAAATATTTCACAGGCAACTTATGAATTGATAAGGGATGAACACGAGTTTCAATTTGAAAGCCGGGGAAAGATTGAAGCGAAAGGAAAGGGTGAGATAGGAATGTATTTTGTCCGGTTGCGAAGCGATGAGGAATAAAATTATGATACCGGCGATTGAATACACTGTAACGCCTTAATAACCGCTTTTTAATCACTAAAATATAATTTGGAGGAATAATAAGATGAAAAAATTAATGCCTGGTTGCTTACTGACAATATTTTATTTTATCTCTTTGCAGTGTTCTGCACAATCCGGCAATTCAAATGCCCCGGTGATCCCTGAAGCAGACGGGTATATTGCTATACCCAATACAAAACTTGCGCCGGATAAAAACCGGACTTACCGCGCTGTGTATGATGCAACCCGTGCATCGAAAGATTCGGCTCAATTGGTTCCCGCAATCAACATGGCAGGTTCCGAGCTGAATGCGCTTGGAGTATGCGGCATTGCATTAACGCATGCAAAGTTTGTCATTGTTTTTCATGGTGCAGCCATCAATGGCATTCTCGATGACGCGCATTATAAAGCAAAATTCGGGACTTCGAATCCGAATCTGAAAGTGCTTGCAGAGTTGAAGAAAGCAGGAGTAAAATTATTTGTATGCGGACAAAATCTTCTTGCAGAAAATATTGATTCAAAAATTATTTCGCCTGATGTAAGCGTTGCAAGCGATGCATTGATTGTGCTCATGTCTTACCAGAATGATGGTTATGCTTTGATGAGTTTTTGAATCAGTGCATCCTTAGTCTGAAGCGTGGGAAAAGATGTATAAATCCCGGAAAATATTATCTTTTTATTTTTTTATGCCAGTAATAATAAGACAAAATACCGGGCAGTATCCATGCCAGCATAGTGAGCATCATAGGGTCAAACTTACCGGAAGATGCAATGCCTGAATATATAGCGCCTGTAAGGTCGAAAAATAGCCCTGCATAAGCCCATTCTTTAATCCTGTTTAACCCGGGTATTAAAATAACAATCACACCAAGCAATTTTGCAATACTGATAAATTGTATAAAATACACAGGGTAACCAAGAGTATTATGTATCAGTTCAATAGCCGGTTGCGCAGGCTGAATACCGCCTGCAGCGGAGAATGCCATGAGCACTGCGAAAACAATAGTTGATATCCAATAAATAATGTTGGTAGTTTTTGATGTCATAGTGTTGATTTATGCGCTGAAATTTTTCCGCAATAAAAATAAACCTTTCCTTTCATTTTCATTGTGTATTTTTTTGTCTTGATCAGAGAGGCGACTGTAATGATAGGTGGCATTCTTTAAACCTTGTTCGGCTCAGGCGGGATGTGGGGAATGGACGAAACCGTTATTGTTTTTCTCGCTTTGTGACCGGTTTTATGTTCCTGTATATAGGGCATTCTGTTTTTATTTTGACGTATTTAAATCAGTTAAATAATTTTTTTACCTTCACCTATCAACTCTCAATAAAAAATCGCCTGCATGATAGCCCAAAAAATTCCAATAATCTTTATTCCTTTAATCCTCACAGGTATCTTATGTGTTGCTCAGGTAAAAAATGATTTACTGCGTCAAAATATAAAAGGGAAAGTATATCATGCTGTCAAATGGGAATATTATGCTAATGGTAATTCAGAAAAGCCGAAGGAGAAAAAATTAAAACGAAAAACAGTCTATGAATTTAATGAGCAAGGCAACCTGGTGAGAATAACATTATACAATTCCAAAAACATATTTACTGAATATTACATATACCTATACGACGAGAATGGAAAGAGAACAATTGGCTATAAATATGGTTATGAAGAAAAATTGTTGGATTTCGATAGTTCCATATATAATGAGAATAATGACCGGATAAAGACAAAGTCTTTTAATCCGGATGGAAGTTTATATGAGGAAACTTATATGAAATATGACAATAACGGTCAGGTCACTGAGGTGCTTATTTATAACGATGAAAATAAATTAACTTCCAGATACACGTTCAAACATGATGCTGCCGGTAGTGTTGTTGAATCTGATTATCACGGAAAAGACAGCACCTTATTGGAAACATATACCTATAAATATTATGATTTTGATAAAAAAGGAAATTGGCGTAAATTAATTACTTACAATAAGAATGGGGTTATCAATGGAATAACGATTTTCAGAATTGAATATTATTAAATTCAACGGTTCGCCTGGCAAAAAAATTATCAATGTGTACATTGGATGTCATGAAATACTTCAGCTCGTTACCTAATAATTCTTCTTTCCTTCTTCACAGTTACACATAAAATACGCTCGGTGGCAATACAACCCTTAGCATCTTTGGTAGCAATGCCATCATCGAAGATGTATCACCCCCTGCGCACCCCAAACATTTCCCCCCATCCGTTCAACTCTTATCATACTTTTAAAAATAACTTATTTAATTTAGGCGAAATATCATTGTAAAAAATTATGTATGACACCGGAAATGCTTAGGGAAATACCCCTGTTTGCAACACTCAACCCGGAAGAATTACAGGATCTGCTGAATGAGTTGGAAACAGAATACTATCCGCCTCATACCGTTATCTTCTGGATGGATGAACCGGGCGACAAACTTTACCTGATTGAAAAAGGAGAGGTGCGCATCAGCTACAGTAATAAAGACGGCAAAGAGCTTACGCTGGCTATGCAGCGTGAAGGAACTTTTTTTGGTGAACTGTCCCTGCTGGATGGCGGGCTGCATACTGCCACTGTACGGACAATAAAAGAAACAACAGTTCTTACCATAAGCCAATCAACTTTTTACAAATACCTCGATAAGCATCCGCAATTTTCCCGCACTTTGCTCGCCGTCCTTGTGGACAGGCTGCGACAAAATGCAGTGAGTATGCGTCAGAACCTGACCGGCCAGCATGTTCCTCAACCTCAGCCCGCAGTGTTTCGCAGGTTTCTCGACAGGGCGGCCCGGTTTGTATCGAGCAGCCGCTTTCTTATAGTCGCCATCATTTTCATGGTAGCCTGGATGGGTTTCCAGGTATGGTATCATCAAAAATATCACCCGGGTGCAATCAGTTTTGAAGACACGCCTCCCACTTTCTTTTTTTTGGGATTTATACTCACACTTTCCTCTTTTTTGTTTACCATTCTTGTGCTCACCAGCCAGCGGGGCCTTGCAGAGCAGGACAGGATAAGGGCAGAAATAGAATACCAGGTAAATCTGAAGGCGCAGGCGGAAGTGATGAGACTACAGTTGAAAATGGATGAAGTGCTGAAACTGCTGGAGGAAAAGGATAAGACAACCGGTAATTGAAAGAAGAGCGGCAGCCGTTATTATATTTTTTCGCAGACATGATTTCCGAGGTACACTGCGACGACAAGCAATGCTCAATCGTAAAACAATTTGCTTATGTTTGACATTGTGAAATAAAGCAATAAATGTACTGTGACTGTTATTCATAAAACCATGACCTTATAAAAGCATCATTATGAAATATCTAAAAACTGTCTCAGCGCTTTTTTCTTTGATTTTATTTTTTGCAGCCTGCAGAAAAGAAATATCACCATCACCCCCTTCAGGTGAAATAACTATTACCAACGACAATGTAACCCTTAATCCCAATGGTGATGCGCCGCTTACGGCAACAATACACATTGAAACATCTGTGCCGGCAAAAGTATCTATAGATGTTGCGGGTAAGCATGGAGCCGAGAGTGATGTGATAAAAGACTTTGATGATGTAAGTGCTTCGCATGATATACCCATACTCGGGCTCTATGCAGATTATGATAATACGGTTGAGCTTATTTTCAAAGATGCATCAGGCGCAGAACTGGGCCGCAAATCTTACGATATAAAAACATCAGCATTGCCAACCGGTGTTTTCCCCGCTATTACCATTGACACGAAGCAAGATGGAATGATGGCGGAGGGCATGACTCTCGTTAGTTATTTTGGCTATAATGTTAACTCATTTCCGCAATACCCTTTTATTTTTGATGCGTTTGGCGATATACGCTGGTATCTTGATTTCAGTACAATTCCTGCGCTGAGCAGCCTGTTTTATGATGATGGCATGGAACGCTTGCAAAATGGTAATTTTTATTTTGGGGATATAAGCTCCAATGCTATTTACGAAATGGATTTCCAGGGAAAGATTGTCAATACATGGCCGTTGCCTGGATACCAATTTCATCATAATGTACAGGAAAAACCCAATGGTAATTTTTTAGTTACCGTCAGCAAGCAGGGTGCCGCCACTACCGAAGATTACATTATTGAAATAGACAGGAACAGCAAACAGATCAGCAATACATGGGACCTGAATGCTTCTCTGCAATACAGCAGGCAAACGCTGATCACGGATGCTGTGGACTGGATACATGTGAATGCTGTGATCTATGATGCAAGTGACAATACGATCATTATATCCGGCAGAACACAGGGCGTTGTAAAGCTGGACCAAAACAATAACGTAGTATGGATATTGGGTTGCCACAAAGGTTGGGGAACCGCCGGTAACGGCGCCGATCTGAATAATTTTTTATTGCAACCGCTTGATAAAGATGATCAACCGATTTCGGACCAGGATGTACTTGACGGCAATACCAATCATCCTGATTTTGAGTGGAACTGGTACCAGCATGCTCCTCTATTAATGCCCAATGGTCATATAATGCTTTTTGATAATGGCGGCGACAACCGCAACTTCAGCGGCGCGGGTCAATACAGCCGTGCCGTGGAATTTGAAATTAATGCAGTTGATAAAACGGTGAAGCAAATATGGGAATACGGTAAAAACAGGGGAGATGCTACCTTTTCGCATATTGTTTCTGATGTTGACTTTTTAAGTGCAGAAAATCATGTAATTTTTTCTCCGGGTGCGGTTAATAATACCACGAATTACGGGAAGGTTGTGGAACTCGATTATGCCACGCAGAATATTTTGTTTGAAGCCACCCTTACACCA
>JAHEZC010000586.1 GCA_023251275.1 Parafilimonas sp.
TTATTCCTGTGGTTACAGGAAAGCCCTGGGAAGTATATGTATATGACAGCATCATCTTACCGCTCGGCATGAAAAACACGCACACACTCGGCATGGGTATGGATCAGATGCCTGATGCAGCAAAGCCTTATTCCAATTCATTTTCAGAAGAATTAGCTAAGTTGCCTTATGATCTTATAGACAACCTTGCTCCTGCAGGAAGTATGGTGAGTTGTGTAAAAGATCTTACGCACTGGCTTATGTTGCAACTTGACAGTGGCCGCTATGAGGGCAAACAGATTTTACCCTGGAAAGTATTGCAGCGTACAAGAGACATGAATACCATCATCAGCAGCCGTAGATCGAGTGTGTATCCCTCTAACTTTACGGGTTATGGTCTTGGTGTAGTCGAAAGAGATTACAACGGCAGGCAGGTATTCTGGCACACCGGCGGCGCAGATGGATTTGTTACCAACGTTTGCTTTGTACCTGAAGAAAAACTCGGCATCACCATTCTTACTAATAATGATAACCAGAATTTTTTTGAAATGCTCCGCTATCAGATTCTTGATGCATACCTTGATGTGAAGTATGTAAACAGAAGCAAAATATCGCTGAATGATTTTATAAAAGAGCGTAATGAAATGCTTGATAAAATAAGCGCTTTGAAAGCAAGACTGAAAGGCAATCATCCTGCTTTATCACTGGATACTTATACAGGAACTTACGAAAATGAATTGTATGGCACTATCAGTATCACTGCTGATAAAAATGGCCTGCTGATAAAATTTATGAGCCACAAAAATCTCACTGCAACTTTGCAATACATGGATAATGATGAATGGCTCATCACTTACAGCCATCCGGCATTTGGTATTTTTCCTTTGAAGTTTAAAACGAATGGAAGCAAAGTTGTATCGGCAGATATCAAAGTGAATGATTTTATTGAATACGATCCTTATACCTTTATAAAAAAATAATTTTGAAGCAGGCTTTTCTGGTATATTATTTAAAGAAGTCACTTGGTAACACTTTCTCTATTATCGTTGATGCAGGAAAATAAAAGAATTATTTTTTTACAAACCCGTATATATGGAAGAGATCATATTTCTTGTAGAAGAAAGCCTGGAAGGCGGCTATACAGCAAAAGGTTTGGGAGTATCTATTTACAATGAGGCTGAGACACTGGATGAGTTAAAAATTGCGGTAAAAGATGCAGTGCATTGTCATTTTGATGATGATAAAAAACGGATCATCCGCCTGGATATAGTAAAAGAGGAGATAATTGCTGCACGAAAATTCCACGTGACATTGCCGCGCAGGATTTAATTAAATCCCTGAAACCTTATGTTTATACAATTACATGGTAAACAGGAAGCCACATAAGATTGACAACAGAAACAAATTGCCAACATCACATCACAATTCCAAATCATAATCCACTCAAAATCGGAACGCTTTCTGCAATTTTAAGCGATATTGCAACGCATTTAAAAAAGACAAAAGAAGATTTGCTAAAAGAAATTTTCGGACAAGTACACTCAATATCAAAAATCAAATGAAGAAAATAATTTTCCTGTGCTTATTGTTTCCGCTGTTTTCCAATGCCCAAACCAATGAAGCGGTATTAGATAAAAATATTCGGGATATTCTTCCCAAAGTAACCGAATGGCGCAGGCATTTTCATCAATACCCGGAGCTTTCCAATCGTGAATATAAAACAGGTGCTTTCATTGCAGAGTACTTAAAGTCATTGGGACTTGATGTGAAATATCCTGTTGCAAAAACAGGTGTTGTGGCAATTTTGAGGGGCGAAAAGCCTGGCCCTGTTATCGCCTTGCGTGCAGATATAGATGCCTTGCCGGTTACAGAAAGGGTTGATCTTCCCTTCGCATCGAAAGTGGTGGACACATTCAACAATCAAAAGGTTGGCGTAATGCATGCCTGCGGGCACGATGCACATATTGCCATACTGATGGGAACGGCAACAGTATTAAGTAAAATGAAAAAAGATGTTCCCGGCACCATTGTATTTTTATTTCAACCCGCAGAAGAAGGCGTTCCGGAAGGTGAAGAAAGCGGCGCTCAGCTCATGATAAAAGAAGGCGCTTTGGATAACCCGAAAGTTACAGCAGTATTTGGCCTGCATATTCAGAGCGGTATTGAGTCTGGTACAATTCTCTATAAACCCGGCGCATTTATGGCTTCGTCTGATTGGTTCAGGATCACTGTAACAGGTAAAGGCAGTCATGGCTCCCAACCCTGGCAGGGTGTTGACCCGGTGGTAACAGCTTCGCAGATCGTGATGGGATTGCAAACTATTATAAGCCGACAGGAAGATATCTCTAAATCGCCTGCCGTCATTACGGTGGGTGCAATCAATGGCGGTGTACGCAACAACATTATTCCCGAAAAATGT
>JAHEZC010000587.1 GCA_023251275.1 Parafilimonas sp.
CCCCGAAATTGCCCAATTCAGGCTTGTCAATTACATGCACGAGGTCTGTTCTTCCGAGGTATTCGTAAGCCAAAGCCCGGAACACAAAATCAACCAGTGATGTGGTAGTTTTAATATTCGGGTGGTCAACCATTCCCGCAGGTTCAAATTTTGTGAATATGAATTTTTCTACAAAGTCTTCGAGCGGAACTCCATACTGCAATCCGACGGAAACGGCAATAGCAAAACAGTTCATCAGGCTGCGCAATGTAGAGCCTTCTTTGGCGAGGTCAATAAATATTTCACCCAGCGTTTCGTCACTGTATTCACCCGTCCGCAGGAAGATAACCTGGCCGCCCACCTTCGCTTTCTGTGTAAAGCCCCTGCGCTTGGCAGGTAAGGTTTTACGCTCTACAATTCTTGACAACTGGCGCTTCAGTGAAGTATCGCTGCTTTGCTGCATGCGCTTCTGCACTTCATCCAGCAGCTCATCAACAGTTAATTTGCCTAAATCAACAATATTGGTTTGTTCCTGTTCCTCCATCAGCGGGGTTGCAGGCTGCTGCATAGTTTCTCCCGACTTCCGGGCTTCCGTACTTTCCGTCTTCTTTTTCTTATCGCTTTTATTGCTCAGCGG
Organism: Parafilimonas sp.; assembly: GCA_023251275.1. Taxonomy (GTDB): domain Bacteria; phylum Bacteroidota; class Bacteroidia; order Chitinophagales; family Chitinophagaceae; genus JAHEZC01. The sequence goes on from JAHEZC010000587.1 coordinate 617, forward strand.
CTGCGACAGCTTGGAACCGTCACGGTACAAAGCACAGGCTTTCAATCCCAACTGCCAGCTAAGCATATAGGCATCTGCAATTTCTTCTACGGCTGCTTCATTTGGTAAATTGATCGTCTTGGAGATAGCGCCGCTTAAGAAAGGCTGGCAGGCAGCCATCATACGGATATGCCCCTCTGTATGAATAAAGCGTTCGCCTTTTTTACCGCACCTGTTCGCACAATCAAATACGGGCAAATGTTCCGGCTTCAGGTAAGGAGCGCCCTCAACTGTCATTGTTCCGCATATATAGTCATTGGCAGCTTCAACCTGCTCTTCAGTAAAACCCAATGCAGCCAGCAGGTCAAAATTCCAGTCATTATATTGGTCAGCAATAAATCCAAGCCTTTCGAGGCATGCTTCTCCCAAAGTGAATTTGTTGAACACAAATCCTATTTCAAAAGCGCTTTTTGTTGCTTCGCTGAGCTTTTTTATTTCATCGGCTATAAACCCTTTTTCACTTAATGTCTGCGGATTGATAAATGGAGCGCCGTCAAATGCCGCGGCCCCGACTGCATATTTTATAATCGCATCAGTTTCCTTTTCGTTATATCCCAGGTTTTTCAGGGCTGCGGGCACCGACTGGTTGATGATCTTGAAATAGCCGCCACCTGCCAGCTTCTTAAATTTCACCAAAGCAAAATCAGGTTCTACGCCGGTAGTATCACAATCCATTACCAGCCCGATTGTTCCCGTTGGAGCTATTACCGTAGTCTGTGCATTGCGATAGCCATATTTTTCGCCCATCTGTACGGCATCATCCCATGCCCTGGTTGCAGCTTTAAGCAAATAATCGGGACAATAGTTTGCCTTGATACCGACAGGCTTAATGCTTAATCCTGCATAAGCATCTTCCGCGTCATAAGCGGCTGCGCGGTGATTACGCATTACACGAAGCATATCCTCCCCGTTATCTTTGAATTTTGGAAAAGGGCCCAATATTTCAGCCATTTCAGCAGAAGTTTTGTAGGCTGTTCCTGTCATGATAGCGGTAATAGCGCCGGCAATGCCGCGGGCTTCTTCGCTGTCGTAAGGTATGCTGCTGATCATGAGAATGGTTCCCAGGTTGGCAAAGCCCAGGCCGAGTGTTCTGTAGTCATAAGAAAGCTGCGCCACTTCTTTTGAGGGGAACTGCGCCATCAATACGGATATTTCCAACACGACTGTCCACAGACGGCAGGTGTATTCAAAACCTTCCACATCGAAGATGCCGGTATTTTCATCGAAAAACTTATGCAGGTTGGCACTTGCAAGATTGCAGGCCGTATTATCGAGGAACATATATTCACTGCATGGATTGGATGCATTAATGCGGCCTCCCTTCGGGCAGGTATGCCATTCATTAATGGTGGTATCATATTGTGTTCCCGGGTCTGCGCAACGCCATGCAGCATAAGAAATCTGGTTCCACACTTCCCGTGCAGGAATTTTTTTCATCACACGGCCATCAATTCTTGCTTTCAATTCCCAGTCACCATCTTCTTCCAGCACCTTAAAAAAATCGTTGGGGATGCGAACTGAATTATTGGAGTTCTGGCCCGAGACCGTTAAATAAGCTTCTCCTTCATAATTGTTATCATAACCGGCGGCAATCAAGGCACCTACTTTCTTTTCTTCTTCCATTTTCCAGTTAATGAACTTCATTACTTCGGGATGATCCAGATCCAGGCATACCATTTTGGCTGCACGGCGGGTAGTACCACCGCTCTTGATAGCTCCAGCAGCACGGTCACCAATCTT
>JAHEZC010000588.1 GCA_023251275.1 Parafilimonas sp.
CCCGTAAATGCAAGCCAGTATTCAGCTTCTCCCCATCGCTGAATTTTCCAGCCAAAAGCCTTTGTATAAAATTCAGCGGATTCTTCCGGGTTATCAGAGGGTATTTCGAAATGAACGATCCGTGACATGATGTATGATTTTATTCACTAAAGTATGAAAACAAAAGATGAAATATACAGGCATTTCAATTCCCTTACCGCGCAAGGGTATGATTGAATCAAAAAAGCTTCTCAAAAGAGAAGCTTTCTGGTCAATCAATTTTATGCTTCATTTATGAATTTTTGCGGAAAGCTGTTCTATGTAAGCGACCTTGCCGTTTTTATCAAACATCCAGTTTTCATTCAGGTTAAGAGAATCTTTCTTTCCCTTTTTATCTGTATGCACTTCTTTGCCCCAAATACAAACCCAGGTTTCATCCTTGCCTTTTGGTTTTAGTGTAACCCATGCATTCACAGTACTTACAGCAGATGAAAAACCGCTGCGATAAGCGGAGACCATAGCAGTTATAGAATCCCTTGTTCCTTTAAAGGATGAACCGTCAGCAAAATCCATACTTACAGAATCAGCAAAAGAACTTTTTCCGCCTTCGAAAGAATTATTGTCATAATCTTTCCACCGGTCTAAAACAGTCTGTGCAAGCTTAGGATCGCCGAATTCGAAATCAGAAGAATAAGTGGCAGTATAAGCATAAGAAAGTGGCGGTGCTGAAGAAGCAGAAGTATCTTTTGAAGCAGTTGCTTCTTCCGTAGGCGCCGGATTGCCGCAGGCCGCCAGCATGCAAAAGGCAATCATAACCAAGTGTAACTTTTTCATGAATATTGTTTTTTTAAAGAATGAAAAAATGATTCAGGCAAGAAAGGTATTACTGTTTATTTGAAAAGCAATCAAGTTCAAAAAAATAGTTTTGATATAAACGAAATTACGAAAACAGGTTTTAAAAACCATTTCAGGAAAAGTTTTCATTTATATCATAGGCCATTGAAAACCTGATTGCAGAATGATTCTTTTCCCTGTTGACTGTGAATCCTTTGCAGCCCCGACGATCTCAAGCACATGCAGCGCATGCTCCATACTTATGCGTGGCTCTTTTCCGGTTACGAGACTTTCTGCCACAACAGATGCGCCTGTTTCCGGGGTATAATTCCCGGAATCTGCAGCATGCATAGTCCCCTTTTCATCATCATGTGTTGCAAGAAAAACACCGGAGGTTTTTTGATCATCCCCAATAAGATGCATTCTCCCCTTTTTCCCGATGATTGAAATGGCGGGCATTTTATCATCAGCATCGTCATTGTTGACGGAATTGAAATAATTAAATCCGCACATAAGATGAGAAAATACACCATTACCATGATCCAGCAAAACAGTTGCATTGTCTTCACCTTCAGCCTTTATTTCACCTTTGTTCCCGGTTTTTCTTATTTTCAACATGACTGATGTCATCGCCATTACAGAACGAACGGGGCCGATAATTCCTGTAAGCATCGTGAGATTATTAACTCCGCAGGCATTCAGGCAACCGCCTCCTTTCTCAAAGTAAAAAGCTGACCATAACGGAGCAAGTTCATCATTATATGCATGTGCTGCAACTATATCTCCCAGTTTTCCGTCCTTTACTATTTGCGCCATGAATGCAAACTGCGGACTGTTCGCCGCAGCAGGAGCACTCCATATACGCACCTTGTTTTTCTTTGCAAGGAAATAAAGATCACTCGCCTCGCTGTATGAATTTGCCAATGGCGATTCGCTCCATACATTTCTGCCGGCCTGCAGGGCCTGCTTGTTAAGCATACCATGCGCCTGCATATCGGTGAGGTTTACCAGCAGGTCAAAATTTTCATAGGCAATCATATCTCCGATATTCGGGTAAGAATGTGGTATATTGTATTTAGCTGCAGCTTTCTGCGCCCGTTCGGGAATAATATCGCAGGTGCAAACAAGCTCTGTGTAAGGGTTTGCGGAAAGATGGGGCAGATACTTTTCTGAAACATTACCACATCCGATTACTGCTGCTCTTGTTTTTTTATCTGCACGAAATGAATTTTTTGCCTGGAGAACTTTCGGAGCAATCATAGATGCAGCGCCGATGGTAGCTGCCTGTTGCAGGAATTTCTTTCGGGGGATATTTTTTTCCGCCATAGAAATTATTTTTTGAACTTTTTGCTGGTAATTTAAATATGGACAATGACCAGAGCTTTCTGCTGTCCCGTATTCTGTGTTCAGTCCGGTACAAAGCCCAATTGAAAAACTGATGATGAAGTTAATTACTAAAGGTGAATATTTGTCGTCGGACCTGGACAGATGATGATAGTAGTACAAATGAAGCAGGGTGTGTTGTGTCAAACGATTTGCTCTTCCAGTAGGTCTTTCCAGATAATGAAA
>JAHEZC010000589.1 GCA_023251275.1 Parafilimonas sp.
GCAGCAATATTAATATAAGAAAGCAAATTATTGAGATAAGAAAAAATAAAGGATTTGATGCTGCAAGCCAGATTTTTAAAACAGGTATTACAAAAAATCTGATGGAGCAATTAGGAACAATAATATCAGCTATTGAAAGCGATGAATATCAAAAGCTGAAAAAGAATCAAGCCAGTAACGAACAGAACACCGCAAACTCTTCAAAAGTCATTATCTTATTTCAGGTCATAAGTGGTTTATTGCTCTTAACAGCCTTTCTCATTATTTATAATAATACCCGTGCAAGAAATAAAGCAGAGGCAGAAATTAAAAACCTGACCGCCACATTGGAAAATCGGGTAGAAGAAAAGACCAGGGAGATTATTGAAAAAGAAAAGCAATATCGCTTTCTGCTGGAGAATATGCAGGAAGGCATTCAGATCATCGGGTTCGACTGGCGTTACCTGTTTGTAAATAATTCTATAGTGAAGCAAAGCAAATATTCTGATGAAGATTTGCTTGGCTATACCATGATGGAAAAATATCCCGGCATTGAAAACACAGCAATCTTCAAGGTACTTCAATCTTGTATGAAGGAACGGACTTCACAGATTTTTGAAAATGAATTTACATTTCCTGATGGATCACAGGAATGGTTTGAGCTTAGTATTCAGCCTGTACCCGAAGGATTGTTTGTCCTCTCTATGGATATAACCGAACGAAAAAAAGCAGAAACTGCCCTTAGAGAAAGTTTAAAGGAAATTTCTGATTATAAATATGCAATTAATGAATCTTCTATTGTAGCGTTTACTGACCAAAAAGGGATCATTACTCATGTAAATGACAACTTCTGCAAGATCTCAAAATACAGAAGCGAAGAATTAATCGGCCAGGACCACCGGATCATTAATTCCGGTCATCACTCCAAAGAATTTATCCGGGATCTGTGGGTTACTATTGCAAACGGTAAAATATGGAACGGAGAATTAAAAAATAAAGCCAAAGACGGAACTTTTTATTGGGTGGATACAACTATTATTCCTTTTCTTAATGAGAAGGGAAAACCTTTTCAATACGTTGCCATAAGAGCAGATATTACCAACCGGAAACAAGGTGAAATAGCGCTGGGTGAAAGCGAAAAGAGGTATCGTAATCTTGTAGATAATTCTCTTGTCGGTGTATTCGAATCAACCTTAGACGGTAAGATTGTTTATGCAAACGAGGCGGATTTAAAAATATTCGGGTATGATAGCCTGGAAGAACTACAGGCAAGAGAGGCAGCATCAGTTTACAAATATCCGCATCAACGAAAAGAATTTATTCATGCCCTGACAACAAATGGGAAAGTCGAAAATTTTACAGTAGAAATGTTTACAAAAACAGGCGCTACCGTAATTCTCCTTTTAAATGCACATTTGAATGATAGCATGATTTCTGGAATGTTGATGGATATTACTGAAATTAAAAAAGCAGAAGAAGAAATATTAAAACTGAATAAAAACCTTGAAAAAAGAGCCGCCGAATTACAGGCTTCAAATACAGAACTGGAACGCTTCGCTTATGTAGCCTCACACGACCTTCAGGAACCTCTGCGTATGGTAAGCAGCTTTTTGAATTTGCTTAAAACGGAATCAGAAGGAAAGTTGGATAAGGATCTCGAACAATATATTGATTTTGCTGTGGATGGATCTCAGCGGATGAAACAACTGATACAGGACTTATTACAGTTTTCCCGTGCAGGCTCCAGTAAAGAACCATTTATTGACGTTGACTGCAATGAATTGCTCAGATCAGTGGGCACAATATTTGAATTTGCACTGAAAGAAAAGGGAGCTGTATTGTTTGTAAAACCCCTTCCTGTGATTAAAGGGATTCAAACACAGATACTCCAGGTGTTTCAAAACCTGGTAGGTAATGCTATTAAATATCATGATCTGAAGCCCCCTGAAATTGAAGTGGGCTGTACGGAAAATAATGGATACTGGCAGTTTTATGTAAAAGATAATGGCATTGGCATTGATTCAAAATTTCATGATAAAATTTTTATTCTCTTTCAGCGGCTTCATACCCGTGCTGATTATTTTGGTACAGGTATCGGGTTAGCTGTTTGCAAAAAAATTATGGAGCGACACGGCGGTCGTATCTGGGTAGAATCGGAGGAAGGAAAAGGCAGTACTTTTTATTTCACCCTGCCTGCCGGACAAGCAAGCATACCAAAAAACAATATATGAGCAAAGAAGTAAAAATATTATTGGTAGAAGACAATGAAGGTGATATTGTATTAACCCTGAAAGCCCTGAATAAAGCAAAGGTTAACAATGGAGTTAATGTAGTGAAAGACGGTGAAGCAGCACTGCAATAATTAAAAAAAGAAGGCCGCTTTGCAACTGCAGAAACC
>JAHEZC010000590.1 GCA_023251275.1 Parafilimonas sp.
TCTTTTGATTCCTGTGCCTTTACTGAATATATAATGAAGAAGGCTAAAAAAGAAATGAAGAGTTTCTTTATCATGCAAAAACAATTTAACGGGGTGTGCTAAATTAACGTTTCTGATAACTGAATATTACTTTTTCTTGTAATTTTTGGGAATATTAAAGGGAAAGGTCTGAGGCTGATTGAAAGAATATTGTTTGAACAACAGGTTTACATCGAGCTTTGACTTTTCAGACACAGATATTTTTCTGTCAGTTGAAAAACTGATATTATTTGTATTAGCATACCCGCCTAAAGTAATATCGCATGTTCTGTTGCGATTAGGATCCAGATCGTCCAGTTTGCTGTGTATTATTTTAAAATTTTTATTTTCAAGGGTAAGAAGATTTTTGAATATTTTACCCGCTATTAAAACCAATAATTCATTTTGTGCAGCTTTATACGATACAATATTGCTGTCGAGAAAAACGGGGTTGCCGACAATAAAATCCTGGAGATCATAAAAATCAACCGGCACCTGCGTTAGTTCCTGCAAGTAGCTGATACTTCTGTATTGTATTGTTTTATTAAGTTTATTCATCAGCTTCACACTATCCTTATTGATAAGCATCCGGAAACCCTCAATTCCCAGTGCACCCGTGAAAGATACCCATATCAGGCTGTCTTTTCTCATCCGGATCGAAGCCGTCGCCTGGTCGCCTCCTTCCTTTCCTTCATATTCAATTTTTACCTTGCCGTAAAATGTAGTGAAATCAATCCGCTGCTTATAAAGGTTGTTGACAATATTTTTAACAATCGAAAAAGAATCAACCTTTTCTTCTTCTTTTTCTTTTTCAGGCTTTATCACAACGGTTTGGGCTGTGTCTTTTTTTGATATGGCGACCTCTATACGCTGTACTTTTTTTGCAGGACGGCAAGCCCCAATCAATAAAAAGAAACACGCGGCATAAAGAAGATTTTTTTTCATTGAGAAATTTTTAATTTTTCCCCGTATGGCCGAAACCTCCGCTTCCTCTTTCAGTTTCTGCAATTAATGTTACTGAGTTCCATGTGGCACGGGTTACTTCCTGGATTATCATCTGTGCAATTCTGTTGCCATGATTAATGGTTTGAATTTCTGACGAAAGATTAATCAATACGACCATTATTTCACCGCGGTAATCAGAGTCAATGGTTCCCGGTGCATTCAGGCAGGTAATGCCGTTTTGAATGGCCATTCCGCTTCTCGGTCTTATCTGAGCTTCAAAGCCCGGGGGCAATTCTATAAAAAGGCCTGTAGGTGTAAGTGCACGCTCAAGCGGCTTTAATATTAGAGGCTGTGAGAGATTTGCTCTTATATCCATACCTGCTGAACCTGTTGTTTCATAAGCAGGCAAAGGATTATTTGATTGATTGATTATTTTTATTGATATAGTTTTCACAGCTTCAAAACTAACTAATTCATTCAGCGAAATTCAAAATAAAACCTTGATGGGGTGACTCACGTTTTCAGAAATCAGGAAAAGCATTTTTTCTCAGATCAACGTTTATATTTTTTCGATAAGCACAATGGCATAAGCAATGAGTCCCTCACCTCTGCCCACAAAACCCATTTTTTCTGTAGTAGTAGCCTTAATGGAAACATCCTTTTCTGTAATCCCTGCAATCCCTGCAATAGTTTGTTGCATTTGGGGAATATATTCCCTTATTTTGGGGTATTCAAGGCAAACCGTAGTATCAATATTGATTATTTTATAACGTGCTTCTTCAAGAAGGGTAACACAGTTTTGAAGCAACAATTTGCTGTCAATATTTTTGAATGCAGCAGAGGTATCGGGGAAATGTACGCCTATATCGCCCAGGCATGCCGCGCCGAGCATTGCATCACAAACAGCATGGAGCAGAACGTCTGCATCGCTGTGGCCTAAAGAACCTTTTACGGAAGGTATTTTTATGCCACCCAACCACAGATCCCTGCCTTCTGCCAATTGATGAAAATCAACTCCAAAACCAATTCTGCTATGCATATATTATTGCTTTAACACAAAAAGCGAAGATAGTTTCTTCGCTTCAGTCAGTTTATCTGGAACCAAATTGTCAACTGGTAATATTTATTCTGTTGTCTGCGGAGTGCCTGCCTTATCAAGATCAAAGATGATGCTGAAACGAAGCGTGTTTGACAGAGGGTTACGTGTAACCCCATTGCCTGAGGGAGCGAGGTAGGAAAAATTAAATCCAAACACGTTGTATTTTAAACCTACGCCGGCAGTAAAATACCTGCGGCCTCCCTGGTTCTTTCCTTCATAAAAATATCCTGCCCGCAGCATAAATTGATCGTTGTAAGTATATTCTGCACCTCCGGAAAATGTATAAGCGCTGTTGCTGAATGATTTAAACCAG
>JAHEZC010000067.1 GCA_023251275.1 Parafilimonas sp.
ACTCCCAACCCGGAAACAATGAAGTTTGTAGCCAATAAACTCTTATATCCCGGAAAGAGCATTGACTTTCCTGATGAGTCTGCGGCAGGGCCTTCGCCGCTTGCCAAAGAGCTGTTCAGTTTTCCATTCATAAAAAGCGTTTTTATAGCGAGTAATTTTGTTACACTTACGAAAACAAGCGATACAGATGACTGGCATGATGTAATACCTTCTGTAAGACAATTCCTGAAAGAATATCTCGAAAATGGCGGCCCGATAGTGAATGAGGAAGAAGCAGCCATGATAAAACAGGAGGCGAGCAACACAATTACTGCCGATGATAATGATGTGGTAAAACGCATAAAAGAACTGCTTGATAATTATGTGCGCCCGGCGGTAGAAATGGATGGCGGCGCCATTCAGTTCAAGGGATATGAAGCAGGTGTAGTGAACCTTATGCTACAGGGCAGTTGCAGCGGATGCCCTTCTTCAATGATCACTTTAAAAGCCGGTATTGAAGGGATGATGAAACGTATGATACCCGAAGTAAAAGAAGTAGTGGCAGAAGCAGAATAATGTTTTGAGTGAATAAAAAGTAAAGCGTTTCCATGAGGAAGCGCTTTTTCTTTGGGTGAATATTTTATGCAGGAAGTTTGAGCCTTATTTTTTGTCTCCCGAAACAGTTGCAGTTAATATATTCCTGCAGGATCCGAACTATATTTTAAGAATGTCTAAGCGACGTCAGCCGGTTACCTTTTACATAATCTTTTCAGAAACGTATTTGCTGATTGATGGAATTTTTTAGTCGGGAGCCGAAAGGAATAAGCCGATCAGATTGTGCAGTGCAGTATGATGAAATTATTTATAGTTAATTTGCCTGGTTCAAATAATTAATGCAGATGCATGATATTTTTCAGCAATTTATTGATGGCATCAAAACTACCACATGGCTGGAATATATTGCTGTCTTCAGCGGGATAGCCAGTGTATGGTACAGCAAAAAAGAAAATATTCTCGTTTATCCCGTCGGGTTGATTAACACTACGATTTATATCTGGCTTTCTGTGAAAGGCCATTTGTTCGGCGAGGCAAGTGTAAATTTATATTATACTGTCATGAGCATTTATGGATGGATACTATGGGCAAAAAAAGATGAGCATCATCATCATGTTGTCAGCATTACTTTGTCGGGGCTAAGTGAATGGAAAATACAATTATTGTTTTTCGCCGCATGTTATGCTGTGATATTCATTTCACTTTCATTTATAAAAAATTCTTTTGCTCACGGAGCTATTCCCTGGGCTGATGCACTGGCCAGCGCTGCCGCTTATACCGGGATGTGGTTAATGGCAAAGAAAAAAGTGGAAAGCTGGTTATGGTGGATAACAACAAATATTGCATCCATTCCATTATATTTTGTAAAAGGATTTGTATTTACGAGTGTATATTATTTTGTGTTACTGGTATTGGCAATATTTGGTTTGACAGAGTGGATGAAAAAAGCAAAAGAAAATAATCCCGTGAATTAATTTCTGATTATCGGGTATCACTCACCATGAAAAAGATTGTAGCTATAGGTCCAGAAAGCACAGGCAAAAGTACATTATGCGAGCAGCTTGCGGCATATTATCATGCTTTATGGTGCCCGGAGTATGCAAGAGAATATGTATTGAAACATGGAATGGATTATACTTATGATGATCTGCTTATTATTGCAAAGGGGCAATTGGAACTGGAAGAAAAGATTGAGGCAGAAGCCAAAAGCCGGGAATTGGAAAAGCAAAATGAATCCATACATTCACCAATCACCAATTCCCAATCACCAATTCCCAGTTCCCTTCTCTTTATAGATACTGATATGTATGTAATGAAAGTCTGGTGCGAATATGTTTTTAGGAAATGCCATCAGTTCATTCCTGATAATATTGCCAAAAGAAAATACGATCTGTATTTGCTTTGCAATATTGATCTGCCCTGGATAAAAGATGAGTTGCGTGAATATCCTGATGAGCAAACAAGAAAGGAATTATACTTCATTTACAAAAACCTGCTTATTAACCAGCAAACACCCTGGGTTGAAATAAGCGGCGCTTATGAGGAACGATTGCAAAAAGCCATTGAGGCTGTCGGGCTTTATTGCATGAATCCGTAATTAGTTTTCAATAATCTGTCTTTACTGTTCTGTCAAAAGGCATTTTCAATTGGTCGCCGATGTTTTCATCATTTCTTCCTTTCAGCACATCCACACCATACTGCAGTTTTTCCGCAGGAGTGTACAGGTATGTACCGAATATTCTGTCCCAGAAGGTGAAAATATTTCCATAATTGCTGTCAGTTTCCGGCCTCTGATAATGATGATGTATCCTGTGCATATTGGGGGTTACAATGATCGTACGCAAAGCAGCATCAAGCCATTCCGGCATTCTGATATTCGCATGATTAAATTGAGACAACAGTGCTGATAGGGTTTGATATATGAGTACGAGCCATACAGGAACACCTGTAATAAATACTGCAAAGATGGTAAATACAGCCCTGAATACACTTTCACCAGGGTGATGCCGGTTAGCTGTAGTCGTATCTACATGTGTATCGGCATGATGGATGATATGAAATTTCCACATCCATTTTATTTTGTGTTGGATATAGTGAATAAAATAAGCCCCTATCAAATCGAGGAGTAATAATCCAACGATCAATTCGGCCCATAGCGGCATATTTATCCATCTTACCAAACCAAATTCATTTCTTACACACCAATCGCTTGTGAGCACAATAAAAAAAGCAAAAAAGAAATTGACAATAATCGTTGTACTGGTAAAGATGATGTTGATACCTGCATGCTTCCATTTATTGTATTCGAAATGAAAAAGCGGCACTGCACTTTCAAGTACCCAGAAAAAAGTGATACCACCCGCAAGTATTAATGTACGCTGCAATGAAGTAATGTGTGAAAAATAATTGATGACTTTATCCATAATATGCACTCGCCGGGATGAAATTAGTAAAACAATTTGTGCTGCATCCGATAAAAATATTAAAATAAATTTTTTAACACATGGGCAAATTTTGTGTGAGCCATACATCTTCCGAAAAAACTATGCCGATAGTTTATTGCTCGGCGAGTGATTTTAAGCAATCTTATTTAATATCAAAGTCAATGACAACCTTCTCTGTTTTTGGATGTGACTGGCAGGTGAGAATGTAGCCCTGCCGTACTTCGTCTTCTTCAAGGCCATAATATGCATCCATTTCCACTTTACCTTCGAGAAGCCTGGCTTTGCAGGTGCAGCATACACCGCCTTTGCAACTGTAAGGCAAATCCATTCCATGAAACAAAGCTGCATCAAGAATCGAATCACCCCCGAAATCAACATCAACGTCAAAAAAAATTCCATCCATCCTGATTGTTGCTTTGCATTTTCTTCCTTCTTCTTCCTTTTCATGTTTCACGTTTGCAGTTGCATGTTTGAGAACCGATGGGGTAAACAATTCAAAGTGTATCTTTTTTTCTTCCGCTCCTTTTTTCTCCAGGTATTCTTTTACGGTGAATATCATCTGCTCCGGTCCGCAGATGAAAAATTCATCAGCATCGGGGCTTATCAGTTTTTCAAACAGCATTGAACATTTTGCTGCATCAATTCTTCCGTGATTTATTTCTGCGTCCGTCATTTCGCGGCTCAGGATATGAATAATGCTGAACCTTTCCATATACCTGTTTTTCAGGGCTTCCAATGCTTCGCGAAAAATAATGGAACTGCGGTTCCGGTTTCCATAGACAAGGGTGAAACTGCTGTATGGTTCTGCAGCAAGAATAGTTTTTATCAACGATAATACAGGAGTAATGCCGCTTCCGGCAGCAAAAGCGATATAATTTTTTTTATGGGCAATATTTATTTCTGTGAAGAAATGCCCGAGCGGAGGTATCAGTTCAATTGTATCACCTGCTTTAAGCTCCTGGTTGGCATAAGAAGAAAATATACCGGCTTCCTGTTTCTTCACAGCCACCCTCCATTCATTCTCTAAAGGTGAGCTGCATAAGGAATATGAGCGACGCAGCTCTTCTCCGTTAATGAAAGTGCGCAGTGTAAGATGCTGCCCCTGCTTAAACCGGAAAGCTTCTTTATGTATTGGCGGAATATCGAAAACCAGCGATACACAGTCTGCAGTTTCTTTCCTGATCTCTTTAACAATGATTTTTTCAAAATGTACTGACATCTTCACGATCATTTTTCATACCTGCACTGAAAGTCCCTGCTTCTGAAAATTATTTTAGATTAACGGTTATTTTTTCAGGCCGCCGATTAAAATTGTAATCATATTTTCTTCCAGTTCTTCACCGCTTATTTTTTGGGTACTTCTGTGCCAGGCTTCGATTCCGCCGATGGCATGCAAAAGGATAAGCACAGCGGTAGTCGGATCAATTTTTTTGATATCGTCCTGTGCAATCCCCTCTTCAATTACAGCTGCAAAACGCCTGCGGTACTGGCGGCGCTGATTTTGATAATCTGATAAATATGGCTCAGTGAGATAACGCCATTCCCGGTCGCTTATATGCACTTCTTCAAAATTTGTAATCATCTGGCGTATATGAAAACGAAGCAATGTTTCTAATTTTTCTATGGGGGTTGCATTCGATGCTTCCACAAGACTCAAATGTTCCAGAAATGCATGAGCTACATTAAAACAAATATCATGAAGCAGTTCATTTTTTGATCGGATATGATTATATAAGCTTGCGGCTTCCACTCCTACTTTTACTGCAAGATCACGCATGCTTGCCGCCTTGAATCCTTTTTCCCGGAACAATGATGCCGCTGCAAGTATTATCACGTCTTTACGTGATACATCTTTCCTAGTTTGTATTCTTGCCATACAGCAAAAATAACTAACCTTCGTTAAAATCATGTCGGGGAATTTGTGATACAGAAACCTGAACCACAACAAATAGTAATTTTCTGCAGGAATTTACAGGCTTTTCAAGAAGCCAAAATCCACTACACGCCGCAGGTATTTTTTATCCTGGATCACCCAGGTGACTTCATAACCGCCCACGCCATCATTGTTGAGCATATAGATATAAATATTGCGCTTATCATTAGAAAAATAAACGCCATTATACGATTTTCTTTTGCCATTCTGCAAATAAGTAAAAGACGGTTCGTAAAGATCAGCAATAGCCGCCGGGGGAATTGGGATAGTGTCTCCATGAACAAGAAGCGTTACAGAGGCAATCGTTCTTTCAGGTACGGCTCCATAAGAACCATAGTATGGTTTATTGTCTATTCTTACCAGGTATTTGCCGTTATATTGTAATTTATGTTTGTCAGGCTCAAACTCACCGGCCCGGATTATCACCTTTATATTATCACTGTCAAACTGGATAAAATTTTCTCCGAAATCAGTTACGGGCAGTCCCTTCAGCGGAAGTTTGCCAACACTCATGTCAATAGCTGACATCGTAAAAACGGCAAGGTCATTTTGAATATTCTTATCCGTTATTTTTGAAAAATTTTCTCTTTTGGTCCGGTAATCAGGCATGTCCGGACTCTGGGCCAACGCACCAAAACAAATTGAGAGAAACAGCAATACAAATATTCTGCGCATAGTTTTTCTATTACTGTGTGCTAAACTACTTACTAAATATGATAACGGAAAAGAGAGCGGGAATTATATATTAACCCAAAATGAAATTCCGAATAGAAATGGGAATTTTTTTAGAATGCAGAAAGAAATATAAGGCCGGTTAAATTATTTTGTCCGGCAAAGCATACACAACTGTTGAATTTTCAATCGGCTTGCAAAAAAGAAAATTAATATTGCAAAGATGGAACACGAAATTTGCATTCGATTTTAGCAGCAACAATTTCAGTCTATGGTATTTCATCGGTTTGATAAAAGAATTATAAAACAGTATTCTTTTCTTTTTTCCTTGTTTTTATTTTTTACTGCCGGCTGCAGAAATATGGATACGATTCATCCGCAGAGAAAAGACATTGTAGAAACAGTGTATGCTTCAGGAAAGATCATTGCTGAAAATGAATACTATGTATATGCGTTGAGCAGTGGTACTGTGCTGAAAAAACTGGCTAAAGAAGGTGACGCAGTAAAGAAAGGACAAACACTTTATATTATCAGTTATGATGCACCTGCTGCAAAAGTGGAAGCAGCCCGCAGCAACTATTCCAATGCGGAAGCTAATCTTTCCGAACAATCCCGTATTTTGAACGATCTCAGGCTGTCCATGCAAAATGCAGAGACAAAATTTATTAACGACTCTCTGCAGTATGTGCGCCTGAAGAATTTGCTCGATCAGGATATCGGTACAAAAACGAACCTCGATAATGCATACACCAATTATCTTATATCGCTTAATGCAAAAAAATCAGCAGCAGAGAAATATCATTCTACCTACAACGATCTGACTGTTTCATTGCACAATGCAAAAAGTCAGTTGGTGAGTGCACAATCTGACCTGGACAATTATTTTATCCGCAGTGAAGATAATGGATCAGTATATCAAACATTTAAAGAAGCTGGTGAGGCTGTGCGGCCAAATGATATGATAGCACTCTTAGGTGAATCAGCACAACGCATTATTAAGCTCTCTGTGGATCAACAGGATATTAATAAAATAAAGACGGGCCAGGAAGTATTGCTGAAAACAGATATTACCGGTAATCAAATTTATCACGCTGTAATTACACGCATTTATCCTGTTATGAATGAAGCCGACCAAACCTTTCGTGCAGACGCAGTATTCACAGACAATTTGCAGCAGCCCTATATTCACAGCTCAGTAGAAGCAAACATCATCATACAGAAAAAAAACAATGTGCTCATCATTCCCCGAAATGCCCTGCTGGCAGCGGACAGTGTGCAGGTGAAGCAAAAGGGAGACATAAAAAAAGTTTTTGTGCAAACCGGCATTGTTTCACTCGATGAAGCGGAAGTGTTAAGCGGTCTCGATGAATCATCGGAGGTTGTCCTTCCTTCAAAAAAATAAATTATGGCGCTTCCGGTAAACCTCGATATATCAAAAACACACTTGTTATCAAAAAAGAAGCAAACCGTCGTGGCGATGCTCGGTGTTACATTCGGCATTGCCATGTTTATCCTGATGATCAGCTTTATGCAGGGCGTAAACAAATTCATGGAAGACACTATGCTTTCATCTACACCGGATGTGCATATTTACAACGATTTAAAAACTGACTATTCTGTTTCAGTTGCCGGAGAATATTTCAGGGATTCTGCTACGCAGGTAATTGTAAACCATCCACGGCCAAAGCAGGTATTGCTGAACCTGAAAAATGCGGAAGCTATTATTGCCGATCTGAAAAAAAATCCTCATGTAGCCGCCGTTTCACCCTTGCTGAGCACCCAGGTATTTTATAATTACGGGCCTGTGCAGATAAATGGTATGTTGAATGGGGTGAATATTCTTGAAGAAACAAGACTGTACAATCTTGCAGATAAGATGATTGATGGCAAACCGGAAAACCTGCTTTATGCAGACAATGGCATACTGATAGGCTCCGGCCTTGCTTCCAAACTGAATGTGCGTACAGGAGACCTTGTTTCGCTTGCCACACCTTCGGGAAGCACCATGCGTTTTCGTATCGTGGGTATTTTCAGTATCGGTGTGGGCAGCATTGACAATATTAAAAGCTATGTGAACCTGGTGAGTGTACAGCAATTGTTGGGAAAAGATCACAGTTATATTACGGATATAAACATCAAGCTTAGTGATAATAAATTGTCAGTTCCTGAAGCAAAAAATTTCGCTGTGAAATATGGTTATAAATCCGAAGATTGGGAAACAGCGAATTCATCCATCATGGTCTCATTTATGATCAGGAATATACTTACTTACGTGGTAAGCATTACACTGCTTATCGTGGCGGGTTTCGGCATTTACAATATTATGAATATGACCATTGCAGGCAAGATGAAAGACATTGCCATTCTGAAGGCGCAGGGTTTTGCGAGGCGTGATATTATCCAGATATTCCTTTCGCAATCCCTCGTAATCGGCATGCTTGGAGCAATTACCGGCATATTGCTCGGCTTTACATTATCTTATGGTTTATCAAGAGTGCCTTTCCCTGCCAATGAATTTATAGCCCTGAAATATTTTCCCGTTATTTTCAATCCAAAGCATTACCTGTTTGCAGTGGTATTTGGAATCATTACCACTTTTGTTGCAGGCTTTATGCCTTCTTTAAAAGCATCACGGGTGGACCCGGTAGCTATTTTAAGAGGATAAAACAATTGAATGAACACAATGAACGAAATCCTGAAAGCCTGGCACCTGAATAAATATTTTTATGAGCCTGATACTTTTCATGTGCTCAAAGACATTTCATTTTCTGTAAATAAAGGAGAGTTTCTTTCTCTTATCGGTAAATCAGGCAGCGGTAAATCCACATTGTTGTACCTGCTCAGCACACTCGATACTGATTATGAAGGCGAGATCAGCATTAATCAAACGAAGGTCACAGGACAAAGCCAGAACAGCCTTGCCAAATTCAGGAATGAAAATATCGGCTTTGTATTCCAGTTTCATTTTTTGCTTCCTGAATTTACGGTATTGCAAAATGTGATGATGCCTGCGTTGAAGCTTGCAAAATACAGCAGAGAACAGGTTGAAGAAATGGCAACGAACATACTGAAGCAGATGCAGATGGAGTCTTTTGCGCATAAATTATCAGGCAAATTATCGGGCGGCCAGCAACAGAGAGTCGCCATTGCAAGGGCATTGATAAACAACCCTATCATTATGATGGCTGATGAACCTACCGGTAATCTCGACAGCACCAATTCAGAAATTGTATTTGATATA
>JAHEZC010000068.1:0-4715 GCA_023251275.1 Parafilimonas sp.
AACGAGAGCAACAGTGACAGCGGGCGGGCTTACCTGCTCTATGTGTTCAAAAGCAATTTACCAGGCATTGGTTAAAATGAACAGTGTGGAAATTGTAAAAGCCAATATTAAAGAATCAAGCTACAACATTGTGTTTAAAAAAGATGCTGCAGTAATTCCCGATGATATTCGCAAAACCGTGGAAGGAGCGGGCTTTTCAGTTGCGAAGCTCCAGATAACTGTTCACCTCGAAAATATTGAAGTGAAAAATGATTCGCATGCAACAGCAGGAGGGGAGAACCTTCATTTTTTGAACGTAACACCTCAAATGTTGAATGGAGATGTCCTGCTGACTTTGGTTGATAAGAATTTTACTTCCGCAAAAGAGTATAAAAAATATGCACAGTTCACGAAAATGAAATGCTATAGCACTGGTGTGATGGGTGCGTGCTGTGAAAACAAAGCATCAGCAGGACAAAGAATTTATCATGTAACAATTTAGAAATGGTTGCAGGCATCAAATACGGTGCCTGCAACTTTTTTATTTATGAAACCGGCTGTATCTTTTATTGCAACAGTTTGCATTGCGTCAGTATGCATAGCGCAACCTGCTCCCGACTCAATAGCGCATGAAATTTCTTTACCCGATACAAAGGGGAAACCAGTCAGGCTCACTTCACTGAAAGGAAAAGTTGTGTTAATAGATTTTTGGGCAAGCTGGTGTGTTCCCTGTATAAAAGAAATCCCTCAGCTAAACGCACTGTATAAAAAGTATAAGAATAAAGGATTTGAAATTTATGGCATATCGCTCGATACAGATAAGAGCAACTGGAAAAAAGCAGTTCTGAAAGATAATATTAAATGTCTGCAGGTGATTGACACAGAAGGAGAAGTGGCAAATGAATGGAATATCAATTATATACCCAATACTTTCCTGCTCGATAAAAACGGGAAAATTGTTGCTGCAGATCCGGAAGATGATGCGCTCGAAGACCTGCTGAAGAAACTGTTGGGTTAAATCTTAAACGACATGAAAAAAATACTTTTTATATTCCTGCTTGCCGTTTTTCATGCACAGGCACAGGAACTTTTTGTGTTCACAGAACCGGCGAGTAACATGCCGATGGGTTCACTGGGTGTGAGGATCACGGGCAACGTTATGAAGCAAAAACAGGAGGATGGCTATAATTACCGCCTGTTGCCGGAATTAATGTGGGGTGTGAATAAAAATTTAATGATACATGCGGAAGGGTTTACAAACAATAATGACGGAGGCCTTGCTCCCGAAGGTTTCGGCGTGTATGGCAAGTACCGTTTTCTCAGTAATGAGAAAGTGCACAGCCATTTTCGCATGGCTGCTTTTGGAAAAATAAGTTACAACAGCAGCAGCATTCAACAGGAAGAAATAGATATTAATGGGAATAACTCCGGCTATCAGGCCGGCCTTATTGCCACACAACTTTTGTATAAGGTTGCTGTTTCATCTGCAGTGAGTTATGTAAAAGCAACGGATAATCATCACAACAAATTTCCTGCATCACAATCTGATCATGTAATTAATTACACTTTTTCTTTTGGGAAATTAATGTTGCCAAAGGAATATAAAGATTACAAACAAACCAGTCTCAATTTTATGTTTGAATTACTGGGGCAAACATTGGGCGGCAATGGCAGGTCTTATTTTGATGCAGCCCCTTCCATTCAATTAATCTTCAACAGCCAGGCACGGCTCGATATAGGTTACCGGCAACAGTTGTATAGTTCCATGCTGCGCTCATCGCCGAATGGATTTTTACTGAGGTTCGAGTACCTGTTTTTTAATGTGTTGAAATAATTTAATTCAATGAACTCAGTCATGGAAAATATGCATGTGCGAGAGCTTAAGCGATATTGTTGTGCAAATTTTATTCAGACTTCACTTTTAAAACAATGAAATATATACTTCTTTTGTTTATAATAATGAGCGGCCTGTTTGCTAAGCTCAAGGCACAGCATGAACATCATAATATGGCGAATATGAATGACAGCACACCTATGCAAAAGAAAGATACTTCTATGCCTGTAAAAAAAATGAACATCCATGCCCACCACAGTATGTCATCTGCGTATTCACGCTCATTGCCCATGAACCGTAATGGCAGCGGTACATCCTGGGTACCTGATAACAGCCCCATGTACATGATCATGAAACATGATATGCAAGGAGGCATGTGGATGTTTCATGGCGGGTTTTTTTTCAGATATAATACCCAGCAATTAACTGATAAAACTTCACGAAGCGGTTCTAAGTTTGATGCACCCAACTGGCTGATGGCGATGTATAACAGGCCTGTTGGTAAAAATGGCTTATTCACTTTTAAAAGTATGCTCAGCCTTGATCCGTTTACAGTGGGAAAAAATGGGTATCCGTTGTTATTTCAATCAGGCGAAGCATTTAAAGGAGAACCTTTGGTTGACAGGCAGCATCCGCATGATCTGTTTGCAGAATTAAGTCTTGGTTATTCGCAACGGTTAGGTAAAGACATTGATATATATGGATACTTCGGTTACCCCGGCGAGCCTGCCCTTGGTCCGCCTGCTTTCATGCATCGTATTTCTGCGATGAATGATCCCGACGCACCTATTGGACATCATTGGCAGGATGCGACACATATTACTTTTGGTGTTGCCACGGCAGGCATTCGTTTGAATAAATTTAAAATTGAACTATCTTCTTTCAATGGCAAGGAGCCTGATGAGCATCGCTACGATTTTGATGCAATGCAATTCAACAGCTATTCGTATCGTATTTCGTATAATCCTGCTAATGCATGGTCTCTGCAGTTTTCTCAGGGTTATTTAAAAAGCCCGGAACGCCTGCATTCTGAAGAAAATATCTGGCGCTATACTGCTTCTGCATTGTATAGCTCACCGGTAAGTTTGGAAGGAAGATATTTTAATGCTGCGTTGGTGTGGGGAATGAATGATGCAGGTCATCATCATAAGGAACATTCTGTTTTGCTTGAGGCGACAAACCAATTTCAAAAGCTGGCTATATACAGCAGGTATGAATTTGTACAAAAAGGCTCTGAAGAATTGAATTTGGAACAGGCCTATGGAGATAAAATTTTCAATATTCATAAAATCACTGTCGGCACAAACAGAAAATTATTTGGTATCGGGGTGATTGATGTGGTTGGTGGTGTGCAAACATCTCTTAATTTACCACCGCAAAGTTTAAAAGTTTTATATGGTAACTCACCTATGAGTGGTGAAGTTTATCTGCAGGTAAGACCCCGGCTTAATCTTTGATAAAATTTATTTCCACTTAATTCTTTTCCCCAATAATATTTTAAACACAAAACGATCTGTTGCAGAGGTAAGTCCAAAACCAGGACCGATATTTACTTCCCACTTAGGATTATTCATGAGGTCATACACAAAAAAAAGTGTATGTCCCTGGTCACGTAATTTTTCAAAGCTGCTCACTGCTCCGAGATCGCCATAATATTCAAAACCGAGACCTGTATTTCCGAAAAATGTATAGCTGAGTTTCAGGTTCGGTTCAAATACCGGAACCGAATTATTGTATTTACTTTTCAGCGCAATGCCTAATGTAGGGTTAAATGAAAGATAGAGATTATTCCATTGTTTGTCAATGATGGGGCGAATTTCCATATTCCATGTATCTTCTGAATAAGCTGATTTCTGGTAACCGATCTCAGTTGAAAGACTAATGCCAACAGGCAATTTCCATTTTGCAGGCGCCATTATCCTGGGTCGTATATGTGAACCCACATAAGTATATCCGTATCCCAGCGTGTAGTTGGTGAAGAAATAAAAACCCAACTCAAATATATCGGTAATGCCTGTAGTGATCTCCACTGTTTCGTGCAAAGAATGGTTGCTCGGTAACACTCCTTTTGCAATTTCTTTTCCGCCATTGAATGTATAATTGCTGTGCAGTTCAAATATGGTGCTGTGTTTCGCCTGTGTCTGTGAGCCATAAACCTGTATTTCATAATTCTCCTGCGCTTTGGCTGATAAACACGTTAAAAAAAGCAATAAGCATATCCATCTTCTCATAAGATAAAAATACTGCAAACTCTTTAATGAAATTTTCAATTTTGTACTGACATGAGATAAAATATTTGGCGGAAAGAATCATAAAAGCCATGAAGCTATTGCAGATATTCCCCTTATTAAATTCCGTTACACATACTTTTCTTGTTGCTTTATTTGCCCGAATATTTGTAAAAAACGGATCATTTCATTGCAGCCTGAATAGGTTTAAATTATAAACACTGCCTGCTCATACTATAAAAGTTTTATATTGCCCCATTTTCTGACAAAACTGTACAAATTCTGCTTATGAAAAAAGGCTGCATTACTTTCTTTATTTTTTTTACGTGTAGTTTTCTCCAAGCCCAGAACGTTAAACAACTCTGGGCTTCATGTTTTCATGAAAATTCCGGAGGTATATACCCTTCCGATATGGCCACTGATAAATCAGGAAATTCATATATAACAGGTTATATACAGGATCCAGAATATTATCTTTTAAAGCATTATTTTTTGCTGAAGAATAATAGTGATGGCGTATTTCAGTGGATAAGATATTATCCTTTCCCTGATTCATTCAGCGTAGGAAACGCAGTGGCTGCAGATGATTATGGCAATGTGTATGTGGCGGGTCAGCGCTATGATACCGCCTGCAACATCTGTACTATTCAGATACCGTATAGTTACCTTTTCAC
>JAHEZC010000068.1:4725-8817 GCA_023251275.1 Parafilimonas sp.
CATAAAATATGATGCCACAGGAAGCATTGTATGGCATAATGTTTATGACGGACCCAAGGGTACCAACCAGGAAGCGGCAGAACTTGTGGTTACAAAGCAAGGAAGGGTTTATGTGGTCGCGAATGAAAAAAAATATATCCCCGAAATCGGTAATTATGAGATAAAAATGGTCACACAGAAAATACACAAATCAGGCATAACAGGTTGGGTAAAGAAAAAACCGAATGCAATTGGCAATGGTATCGCATTGGACAAAGATGAAAATGTTTTAGTAGCAGCTTCATCTTCAGATCAGAATATATATCAACTGAATAAATTTTTAACGGTAAAATATACAAGCACGGGCAATCTTGTATTTGAAAAGACTTTCAGTGAATACAATAAAAATGGCAACGCTTATTCCATTGCGGCTGATACTGCAGGAAATATATATGTAAACGGTCAATCGGATACAATAGCTTTTTATAATAATCCGCAAATCCTCACCTTAAAATATTCATCCGCAGGTGATTTTATCTGGTGGAAAAAAGAAGCAGATCATTCTTATACGTTGCCGCATTATTATGGGAGCTATGCCATTGATGCCAAAGGCAATTCTTATATCACGGGTTATCTGAAAATTACTGACGTGAACAGAGACTGGACAGTAGTTAAAAGAAATCCTAATGGTAAAATATTGTGGCAGGTGCAATATGATGGGGATGGTCATGCGGAGGATGTTCCCTGCAATGTGAAGGTTGATGCATCTGGAAATGTATTTGTAACCGGCTATTCTTATCGTAATAAGTCTTATGCAGGTGCAACCATTCAATATGATAAAGCAGGCATACAACAATGGATAAAATTTTACAAAACAGCACCCCGTACAAATTATTTCCCGGTTGGTCTTGGGTTGGATGATGATGGAAACGCTTATGTTGCAGGAGGCGGAAATGATTCACTGTGCACCATAAAGTACGGAAAGAAAATTAATGTGCCGGCTATTGATGAAAATATATCACAGCCCCGGAGAACATTCGGCCTGTATCCAAACCCCTCTTCGGGAACGCTTATACTCAATGTTGCAGGACTGACACCGGGAAAGTACACCTGCAATATTTACAGCAATACAGGGCAATTGATGATGAGTACAAGGGTGGATGTATATGATAACAAGGACATGCACACTCTTCAACTCGAAAATTTAAGGGCGGGTATGTATATGCTGCAATTAACTGACGGAAAGAATATGCTTTCACAAAAATTCCTGAAAGAATAAAAGGAGTTCTCAAGACCATTGCATTAAAAGTTTCACTGACAGTTTGTATTTTTTATTTGTATTCTTACAGTACAAAACCGTATGCTGTGAACCGATTAATATGGGGAACCGGAATTTATTTGATTATTGTGATCTCTCTTTTTGCTTTAAGTGCAACAAAGTTTCCTGACAATACGGATACCAAAAAAAGAATAATCGGATGTGTGCCATCAGCGAGATTTCCTGTTATTGATTCATTGGACGAAATCACTATCAATGATAACCGTTCTACCGCGGGCAGGTTTGAGAACGGAATTTTTTATATTGATCTTGAAGCAAGACCTGGTGCATGGTATCCCGAAACCCATGATGGCTCTGGTTTAAGAGTATATGCATTTGCAGAAAAAGGGAAGCATATACAATTGCCCGGCCCTCTTATCCGCGTACCGGAAGGAACGGAAATCAAGGCAAGCATAACGAATAATATCAAAGAGCATGAACTTGTGCTTTATGGTTTTTATACCCGGCCAGGTGATCCATCTGACAGCGTTGTTGTTGCACCGGGTGAAACACATCAACTGCATTTCAACGCAGGCAAAGCAGGTACTTATTTTTACCGGGCTTCTGCAAGCGACTCATCATTTGACGGGCTGCCTTTTTTTAACGACAGCCAGTTGTATGGCGCATTCATCATTGATCCTCCTGATCAAATACCGGATCCATCAGAAAGAATTTTCATGTTCGGCATCTGGAATGATACGTTGAATGGCCCGACAACTAATGGTGAAGAGTTGGTGATAAATGGTTTATCCTGGCCTTATACAGAAAGATTAAATTATCACAGGAATGAAAATGTGTCCTGGAGATTGATCAATGCCAGTAACCAGGTGCATCCCATGCATCTTCATGGATTTTTTTTCACGCTCAACAGCAAGGGTGGTGCAGCAAGGGATTTTATTTATCAAAAAGAAATGCGGAGAAAAGCTGTTACAGAATTGTTGCATCCCGGCGAAACTGCCAGCATTACATGGATACCCGAAAGAGAAGGCAACTGGTTATTTCACTGCCACACATTAGTGCATATAATGCCAGGTTCTTTTCTCAGGGCAATGCCTGAAATGAACGGACACGAACAGAACGATATAACAAAACATGCACGTAATGAAATGGGAGGCCTTATTATGGGAATTCATGTCTCACCAAATGAAAAAATTTCCTCATCCATTACGGATGAAAAAATTTCAGAGCGAAAGCTTACTATGGTAATCGGTGAGGAAAAAAATTACCTGGATACATTTAACGGGAAAGGATTTATGCTGTTGGAAAAAGGAGAGCCTGTTCCTGGAAAATACAGCATTCCGGGCCCGCCGCTTATACTTACAAAAGATCAGCCGGTGGCTATCAAAATAATAAATAAGCTGAAAGAGCCAACAACGTTGCATTGGCACGGTTTAGAAATTGAAAGCTATTATGATGGCGTGCCTGGATGGGGAAACCGGGGAACACAACTTGCTCCCATGATACAACCGGGAGATTCATTCATTGTGCATATCACTCCGCCGCGTGCAGGCACGTATATCTATCATACGCACATGCACAATTTACAATTGTTGGAAGGCATGTACGGGCCGCTTATTGTGCTGAAGCCAGGAGAAACCTTTCATCAGAATACCGATAAAATCTTTCTCATCAGCCAGGGAGATACAGATTTTGATAGGGGATTTTTTCTTTTAAACGGGACCGATAAGACGGATACAATGCGATTAAAAAACGGGACAAAATATCGCTTCCGGGTAATCAACATAACTGCATTGGGTCCCGAACTAAATGTTTCATTAATGATGAATGCGAAACCGGTTGAATGGAAATTTATTGCTAAAGATGGTGCTGATCTTCCGCAGCAACAATGTGCAATAAAACAGGCTTATAAACAAACAATCTCTATTGGTGAAACAATGGATTTTGAATTTGAACCTAAACAACAGGGTGATTACGCATTTGAAGTTAGAGGGCATTTGGGTAAGTTATATGTTACAAAAATCATTGCAGTGCATTGAGTGAATATGCAATTGCATTATTTTACAAAAGAATTTAACCCTTATTCCCTCATCTTCACTCTCAATACATACATGTCTGCGGTAATAAAGAGCGTTTTTTCATCTGCAGTAAATGCGCAGTTTGAATTTCTTTCGGGTATTTTTATTAGCCCGAGTACTTTGCCTTCCTTATTCAATATCCATACACCACCCGGCCCTGACGCAAAAACATTTCCATTCCTGTCAACCTTCATTCCATCAAAACCGCCTTTTTCTGTTGTTGGCAAGGCAGCACCATTACAAAAAATCCTCGGGTTGATTAATGAATCATTTGCATCGAGATCATAAGCATATATAAAAGGTTTATCACCATCAGAATTACCTATCAGCAAAGTCTTTTCACCCGGTAGAAAGGCAATGCCGTTGGGTCGTGATATCGTATCAGTTAATAATTTTACTTCACCTGAAGTATTGACTTTATACACTCCCTGGAAAGGCAGTTCTTTCAAAGGGTCATCCATATTTTTTTCAAGACCATAAGGAGGATCGGTAAAAAACAAATCGCCGTTGCTGCGAAAGACTGCATCGTTCGGACTATTGAGTTTTTTGGTTTTAAAATTATTGGCGATTGCTTTAAAGGAAGCCATCGGCGAATCAATGCTTCCTTCCATAATAGCTACCTGGCGGTTGCCGTGCTGGCACAATACCAATCTGCCTTCTTTAGTCAATAATAATGCATTTGATCCCATTTCACCGCCTCGGGGAGGAGTTCCCGAATAGCCCGAATGTTTTAAATAAACCTCCTTTCCATTTTCTTCA
>JAHEZC010000069.1 GCA_023251275.1 Parafilimonas sp.
AGACGGAACAAATTACCAGACATCGGTTACCTTCAGCGGCCTTGCCCCCAATACCTATAATGTAACGGTAAAGAACAGCGGCGGCTGCATATCCGCATCATGCAAGGCGGTGATCAATGCACAGCCTGCTGCCCCTGCAACACCGGTGGTCAGCATCACCCAGCCCACCTGTTCAGTAACGACTGGCACCATCACGGTGACATCACCTGCAGGTACAGGATACAGTTACAGCATAGACGGAACAAATTACCAGACATCGGTTACCTTCAGCGGCCTTGCCCCCAATACCTATAATGTAACGGTAAAGAACAGCGGCGGCTGCATATCCGCATCATGCAAGGCGGTGATCAATGCCCAGCCTGCTGCACCGGCAACACCGGTGGTCAGTATCACACAGCCAACCTGTGCATGCAGTACCGGAAGTATCATCATAAAAACTCCGGCAGGTACCGGTTACACTTACAGTATTAATGATAAAACCTACCAGACATCCACTACGTTTAGCGGACTGGCAGCAGGGAAGTATACGATATATGTTAAGGCTGCCAATGGATGTTCTTCTTCTGCCAGCTTTGTGATTACGGCTGCGACCGGCTGCAATAATTTTGCGTCAGAACCAACACCAGAACTAACACCAGAGCCAACACCGGAACCAATCTCTGATGGAAAGGTTTCTGCGTTATCTTCTTATTACCTTGAGGTCAAAGTGCTGCCTAATCCGAGTGAGATAGAGTTCACAATGCTACTGAAAGGTAACAGTAAAGAAAACGTAGAAATAAGGGTCGTTGATATGTGGGGCAAGACGGTACACCGGGGCAAGGGCACAATAAATGACACTTACCGTTTCGGCAGCCGCTTTGCAGTGGGTGTATATATTGTCCAGATATTACAAGGACATCATATTAAAACTATCAAAGTTGTAAAAGGATAAGAGGAATATGGTTCAAAGTAAAGATCTGTCAGGGCTTACGGCCCTCACAGGTTTTTACTTCGAATGTCTGTCCCTATTCATCGAGTGTTCTGCATTAAAAAGAGAGGAATCCAGAAAATGACCGAGCATGAATGGCAATTGTATGGTGGAATGTAATGATGTCGTGGGGGGATAAGGTAGAAAGGATCAAATTCGTTCATTATACCCTTACCCATTCTTTGCTTACCGGATCATACTGTTTTATCATCTTTGCGGGGTTACCTGCTGCTACACAAAATGATGGTATATTTTTAGTTACCACAGCACCGGCGGCGATCACTGTATGTTTTCCAATAGTCACCCCTGCTGTTATTACTGCATTGGCGCCTATCCAGCATTCGTCTTCAATATTAACAGGCAAGGTGTTTACTCCCTGTTGTTGAATAGGGGTATCGGTATTTGCATAGTTATGGTTCAATCCGCTGATGACAACATTTTGGGCAATGATGACGTCATTGCCAATAGTTACCGGCCCGATGATCACATTCCCTATGCCCACTAAGGAACGGTTGCCTATCAGCACATCGCCAACGCCGTTATTCACCGTGCTGAAATCTTCAATAATGGCATAATCACCCGTTTCAAACCTGTTGAACGGGAAAGCGTCCACCCTTGTTCTTCGGCGTATCACAGATCCTTTTCCGTGTTTGTGATAAAAAGGATTGACAAACCTTTTCACCCACCATCTTGGCCTTGCTTCATTTTTTGGAATCATCAAGCGATGTATGAATTTTTTCAGACGGGCATTTTGTTTTATAAAGTTTTTAAGCGACACGGTATATGAACAGGAATTTATTGTTCGTGATTGTATGAAATTCAGCACGAATATCTTTTTTACCCGGAGAAGTTGCTTCTGTTCAGCATGAAAGATAAAAAAAAATTGAAGAGTATGAAAAATTTCCTTTGCAGTTGTAATTCATTCGCAGAAGCAGACAATTGCAATTTTATAGAACCTTCATTTTTGTGTTGTAATGTATTTAAATTGCGTCGGCTAATAGCCGTAATTTTTTTAACTGCATTGATCATTTTTCACATTCCTTTCGAAAAACCATAGTTTTACAACATGGGGTGATAATTTTTTTTTACCTGCAGGAACACATGTATTTACTTTTGCAGTCAGAGGCATATCGGTTTGACAGCAAACAGAAATTGTGAGCGATTATATGTAATTAAACAATAATTAAAACCGACCCTGGATATGAAACCACAGATACTAATTGTGGATGATGATATTATTATTCTGCGACTGCTTAATTTTATCCTCTCTCCATTATACAATATTGTAAGCAAGTCAAGCGGCATTGACGCTTTTCGCTGGCTCGAAGAAGGCAATCATCCTGACCTGATCATTTCTGACCTGTTAATGCCCTATTTCAGCGGTACTTCTTTTGTACGCAATCTGAAAGTAAGCGGTTTTTACCGTGATACACCGGTCATTGTTTTATCCGGTGCAGAAAGGTTGGGAGAAATAATAAATGAAATGCCTTTTAAGGTGGAGGGCTATTTGCAAAAACCATTTAATCCTGCATCACTCAAATCTATTATAGCGGATATTATCAAAAACCAGCCAAAAAATGCAATTAAATACGCTGGTTAGCACAGCTCAACAAACACGTGTTGCTGCTTATGCAAGCGATTCTTTCCGGCTCATGCTGGAAAATGAATTGGCTGCCAATTTTGATATCTTTTATTCGGATTCGTTAAATGTTTTGAAAGAATACCTGCTGGAACAATCCATTATCACCATTCCCGAAATTGTTCTGATTGAAATTATGGAAGGTGAAAATGGTTTTGAACTGGTAGCATATATCAAGAAAGACCTGATGCTGAAGGGGCTTATTATTGTGCTGCTATCCCTCACAAAAAATGAGGAGTGGATTCAAAAAGCAAAAAAACTTAACGTCCATGATTTTTACACCTACCCGTTTCCAATTGATCATTTAGCAGAACGGATGATGTTTCTGGTGAAATTTAAACTCATAAGACCTAACCTCTCTGATTTATCCAATGAGGTGAAGATAACGTATAAAGTGCCTTTTTCAAAACGCCTGGTTGATGTTTTGTTCGCTTCTTTTTTGATTATTCTTTTATCTCCGATATTTCTGTTAGTAGCGCTGCTGATCGTTCTCGGATCAAGAGGTCCTGTAATTTATAAAAGTAAGCGTGTGGGCACCGGGTATAAAATTTTCTACTTCTATAAATTCAGGTCTATGCGAAAGGATGCTGATGCTATGCTGTCCCAGCTTGCCTCATTGAATCAGTACGCACAGGGAGAAAACAGTTCTGCTGCATTTGTGAAAATAAAAGATGATCCAAGAATAACGAGGGTTGGAAAAATTATCCGTAAAACAAGTATTGATGAGCTGCCGCAGTTGTTCAATGTTTTAAAAGGGGACATGTCGGTTGTAGGTAACAGGCCGTTACCGCTCTATGAAGCAGAGATGCTCACTTCCAATGAATGGGCGTTTCGCTTTCTGGCTCCTTCAGGCATGACAGGGCTTTGGCAGATAAGCAGACGCGGCAAAGAAGAAATGTCTGAGAGAGAGCGAAAGAAGCTGGATAATTTTTATGCAAAAAAATATTCTTTTTGGTTCGATTTTAAAATTATTATGGAAACATTCCCCGCTATTCTTCAGAAAGAAAAAGTATAATTTATTCAAAACATGAAAATAAAATTCTATACTGCCATTGTTTTTTTGTTATGCATTATTTCTGCAAAGTCTCAGCAGTCCATGATAGATGACGTATCGTACCCGATGCTGGAAAAAATGATTGCTGCGGCGAAAACCAACTACCCTGCAGTAAAAATCTATGATCACAAAATAAATATCGCACAGAATGGCATCAAAAAAGCGAAGCTGTCATGGTTCGATATTTTTTCATTTTCTTACCTCTACAACCCCAAGAATAATCCATCAACGGTTAGCCCTAATTATTTAACCACTTACCAGGTAGGGTTTTTCGTAAACATTGGCTCATTGCTGCAAAAGCCTGCAATCATTAAGCAGGCTAAAGAAGAACTCGAGATAGCAAGGCTCGACAGCGCACAATACCAGATCACACTCGAAACGATGGTAAAAGAAAGGTATTTTGTATATGTAAAACAGTTGACGGCTCTCAAGCTGAGAGCACAGTCAGTGACAGATGCAGAAAGCGTTGCAAAAGAAGTGAAATATAAATATGAAAAGGGGGAAGAGACTTTCGAAAACTATAATAAGGCCCTCCTGGTATCGGCAGAACAGATCCAAAGTAAAATAGAAGCGGAAGCTTTTCTTTTAATTGCCAAAAGCAACCTCGAAGAATTAATCGGCAAAAAATTAGAAGACATTAAATAAAATGGAATTAACCAGATTTATAAAATTACTTTACCGCAGTAAGTATATCTTAATTTCTGTTCCGCTCATTACGGTCATTATCACTTATTTTCTTGTACAACGCCTTCCCGACAAATTTGTATCTCACGGCAGAATTGCCACCGGCATTGTAGATAAAGCTGATCTGCTTGTGAAAAGTGAAGAAAGCAGTGAATACAAAGCCAACCAGGCGTTCAGCAATCTCATCCAGATGATGCTGCTGAAAAAGATCGTTGACCAGGTGTCTTATAAATTGATGCTGCATGATCTTACTGAAGATTCTGTATTCCGCGAACCCGGTAAACTGCTTACGCAATTGAACCCGGCAGCCCGGCGACATGCTATTGAAGTTTATACAGATAAATATGAAACCATGCAGGAACTTTCGCTCTGGAATGCTGATGAAAATGGTTTGTACAGGGTTTTGGCTTCTATGGGATATGATTATGAAACTATTTCGGGAAATATAAAAATATACAGGGCAGGCAACAGCGATTTCATTGACCTTGAATACGAATCCAATAATCCCCGTTTATCTGCCTTTATAATTAACACATTGTGTTCAGAATTTATCAGGTATTATACCACACTTGTAAAAGAAAACCAGTTGCGGGCGGTAAATTTCCTCGACAGTCTCCTCAGGCAAAAACAGTCAGCCCTCAATAACAAGATGCAGGATCTGAAAAATTATAAAATACAAAACCGGGTTTTAAATCTTTATGAACAGGCAAAGGCAGTGTATCTGCAGATATCGGATTTTGAAACGCGTAAAGAACTCGCAAAAAAAGACGTTGCTTCATATACTGCAGCACTGCAAAGTATTGACAGAAAATTCGATCCTGCTGACCGGAAATATCTCGAAAGCGCACTCACGGATATTCACCAGAAAATTCTTTCAACACAGGAACAATTGAAATCTTTAAACTCTGCATATATTCAAGGCAATTTTGAAGCCTCATATAAACCCGCAATTGACTCACTTCAGCAACAGCTTACAGCTCAAATCAACCAGTCATCAGACAAATACATTTACAGCCCGCTCGTGGCAAAAGAAAATCTTATCAATCAGAAACTGAGTCTTGAAGTCACTCTTGAACTGGCGCAAAACAGCCTGGGGTCGCTGGAGGATGAGATCATCAGGCTTAATGAAAAATTAGACCGGCTCGTGCCGAATGAAGCAGTAATCCAGGCCTATGAAAGCGACATTGATATTGCAGGCAGAGAATATATAGAAACTTTGAATAAATTCAATGAAACCAGCCTGCAGACAAGTCTTTCCGTGAAATTGCGGCAGATGGAAACGGCTATGCCAGGGATGCCCGGACCATCAAAAAAAATGTTCATGCTTGCACTTGCGGGTATTCTCAGCTTTATATTTTGCGTGCTGGTTTTATTCGTGATATTTTACCTGGATCATTCCATCAGGGAGCCGAAACAAATGGCGGATGCAACTCAGTTTCCTGTATTGGGATTTCTTCCCTTAATTGATTTCCACGACTCCAATCCTGTGCGGCTATGGAATAATCAAACACAGTCAGAAGGAATACAACAATTTAAAAACCTGCTGCGCTCCATCCGGTTTGAAATAGAAAATGAAATCAACGGAAATAAAATAATTGCCGTTACCAGTCTTACAGAAGGTGAGGGGAAAACTTTTGTTACACTCAATCTTGCTTATGCATTTTCACGGATGAAAAAAGTATTGGTTATTGATGGTAATTTCGATCATCCCGGTATAAGCGAAATGATTAATTCAAAATTTTTTGTGGATGATTTTATCAAAGATGATGCTGTATTGACTGCAGCAGAAAAAGATTACCCCGTAAGTTTTCTGGGCAATGCCGGAGATGATATATCCCTCTACGAATTAAGCGACCGGAATGTTATTGAAAATAAAATAGCTTTATTAAAAACCCGATTCGATCTTATTCTTATAGAAACGCCATCACTCAGCAGCATGAACAAAGCCAAAGAATGGATCGTTTTTGCAGACAGAACAGTAGCTGTGTTTGAAGCCAATCAGAATATCACCGAAACGAAAAAGTTATATTTGCAATACCTGGGAAACCTTCACGAAAAATTTGCCGGATGGATATTTAATAAAGCAAGAACAATCCCTTCCACGAAGAAACGGGCAAGTAACAAATAAAGTATTAACATGGCCGCACTGTTTTATGTATGGATTGTGGTGCAATTACTGGTGGGATTCAATCTTTTTTTTCCTCTTCTGCTTTATTTTATTTACCTGGTAAAGTCGAAAAAAGAATCCGCTGTCATGAAAACACCCGAAGTGGAAGCGGATTATGCCATTATCGTAACTGCGTATGAACAAATAAATACTTTGCCGGCCGTAGCAGATTCTCTGCTCAGGATTAACTATCATAATTATCTTATTTATATAGTTGCAGATAAATGTGATGTATCGAATCTGCAATTCAATAATGAACATATCATTCTGCTGAGACCGGAGCAAACATTGGCAAGCAATACACGTTCACATTTTTACGCTATTCAGCATTTCAAAAGACCGCATGAACGTTTAACGATCATTGACAGCGATAATCTTGTTGATGGGGAATATATCAATCAGCTCAATGTATATTTTGATAAAGGATATGAAGCAGTGCAGGGTTTGCGCAAGGCAAAAAATTTAAACACTACCTATGCCTGTCTTGATGCAGCAAGAGATATTTATTATCATTTTTATGATGGGAAAATTTTGTTTGCAAGCGGTGCTTCCGCCACACTTTCAGGCTCCGGTATGGCATTCACCACCAGACTTTACAGGGAATGCCTGGAAAGCAGAGATATAACGGGAGCCGGCTTTGATAAAGTGTTGCAATATGAGATAGTAAAGAGAGGACTAAGAATTGCTTATACAGAAAAAGCGATCGTTTATGATGAAAAGACAGCTTATACGGAGCAGTTGGTAAAGCAAAGAGCAAGATGGATCAATACATGGTTCAGGTATTCGAAATTTGGATTTGGGCTTATTGCAAAAGGTATAGTACGGTTTAACCGGAATAAATTTTTATTTGGTCTCGTGCTGCTAAGACCTCCATTGTTTATTTTTTTATTGCTTTCTCTGATTTTTATGCTTATTGACTGGCGGACAGAGTCTGCGACAGCTTCTATATTTTGGTTAGTCGGAATATTCCTTTTTGTGATGGGATTTTTATTTGCGCTGTTTCATTCCAAAACGGACAGGCGTATTTATTTTTCACTCTTTCACATTCCGAAATTTGTTTTTTTCCAGGTAATGTCTCTGTTAAAAACAGGGAGAGCAAATCAATACTCAGTTGCCACAAAACATTATCACAACAAAAAAAAGGAAGATGTTTGAATGATCAATATTTATTTGTTTCATTACACTTAAAAAAATGAGATGCTTAAAAAAATTATAAAATATATTTTGCAAAAAGTTCTTGGGTACGACAATTACCTTTTCCTGTTTTCTCTTTATGCAATAAAATATTTAAAATATAACAGGAATGAAAGAGAGTTTGTTCATTTTCTCAGCATGATACCGGATAATGGAGCAGTGCTGGATATAGGAGCAAACATTGGTATCATGACAGTACCGCTGGCAAAAAAAAGTTCAAATGGAAAAGTATTTTCATTCGAGCCCATGCCTGATAATATAAGGGCGCTCAGGAGGATTGTAAAACATTACAAACTGGACAACGTTACTATTTTTGAAACAGCACTTGGCGATGCAAAAGGTGATTTGAAAATGTTGCTGCCTGTTGTTGATAAACTGAAAATGCAGGGCCTGAGTCATGTACTTGAAGAAGAAAACGAATCGGGAAACAGGGAAGGAGAGATTTTTTTTGTACCTGTTCAAAAACTGGATGATATGGAAGCTTTGCAAGCGCTCAATTCCCTTGATGTAATAAAGATTGATGTGGAAAATTATGAATATCATGTATTGAAAGGAGCGCATAATTTACTGGCTAAATTCAGACCCATTATTTTTTGTGAGCTTTGGACCAATGAAAAAAGAGAACTCAGTTTTCAATTTATAAAAGAGCTTGGATATGTGATAAAAGTTTTGGATGATAACAAACTTGTCGAATACACGAACCAGCAAACAACCAACTTTTTTATGCTGCCGGCATAAAAGCATATATCATACAAAAAAAATTGTGTTATGAAAATTTTTCCTGAAGATATTGTAAGACAGAATGAAGGGAAGAAAAAAAAACAGGCAGAAACAGAGAAGATCATGCGATGGATTGCACTCGCTGCGGCATTTGCGGGTGTATTTATCTTTTTCTTTAAACTGTTGTTTTTTTAATGCAGGACCTGTCATTTTATACGAAAAACAATAAATTCAGGCGCGCAGCTAAAAGCTTTTTGCCTGGCAGGTTTCGCATTGTGCTGGTCTTTCTTTTTGCTTTAATTCTCTCAGCCATAGCGGGATTTTTTTTATCTCATTACGGTATAGCATCGGCACTTATTGTGCTCATTGCAGTGATTATAATACCTGT
>JAHEZC010000591.1 GCA_023251275.1 Parafilimonas sp.
CTTTTTTTAGAGTTTCTTTCTACTGGGAAAACTTTATTTATTTCGGCAGCGGGCCAAAAAAAGGGCCTGATGGTAAGCTGTATTTAACCTTTCCAATGGATGATAAAAAAATGGCAGGTATAGCTGTGGAAGATATTGGCAAATGTGCATACTCAATTTTTAAAAGAAGGGAAGAATTGATCGGTAAAACGATTGGTGTTGCCGGTGATCAACTTGCAGGGCAGGAAATGGCAGCAGCATTTTCAAAAGCGTTGGGACAGGAAGTAGTGTACAATAACGTAACACCGGAAACTTACCGGGGTTTTGGTTTTCCGGGGGCAGATGATATAGGAAATATGTTTCAGTTCTACCGCGACTTTGATGATGTATGCAACAGTGTCCGCAATGTTGCGTTTTCGAAGGAACTTAACCCGGAATTGAAATCATTTGATCATTGGCTGTCTGAAAACGCATCGCAAATACCGGTTGATTAATGCCGGTATTCACGCAGCCGCTTCACTCACATCAGTCAGCATTTCATCTTTGATCTCCTGTTTATGTTTTCCTGCAAGTATAAAAAAGAAAACTGATGCAAATAATCCTGCAAAAAAGATGATGCTCAGCATTGGGTTGTACCAGATAATGGCTATAAGACATACCAATGACAACACCAATGCAATGATGGGAAAATAAGGATAGAATGGCGCTTTGAATGTAGCCGCCGCATGATAATTTTTCTTCCTCAACACAAGCAGGCTGATCATACTGACCATATACATCGCTACTGCCCCCATTGCAGAAAGTGTAATTACTTTGTCAGTTGTTCCTGTGTACAGCGAGATAAGTCCAGCAATTCCTCCTGCGATCAATGCCCAATGCGGTGTGCGAAATCTAACATTCACTACTGAAAGAAATGAAGGCAGGAATCCACCTCTTGCCAAAGCAAATATCTGCCGCGAATAGCCTACGATCAGGCTATGGAACGATGCAATCAGTCCAAACAATCCTATGCCTGCAAATATCTTTGTCCAGCTATTTGTTTTGCCCAACACAATGCTGATGGATTCCGGTAAAGGATAATCAATTGTACTGAGTAAATGCCAGTCAGTGACACCACCTGTGAAAAACATGACACCCAATGCAAGCAGTACCAGTGTTACAATACCCCAGATATATCCTTTCGGAATATTACGTTGCGGATCTTTCACTTCTTCTGACACCATTGCCACGCCTTCAATGCCGAGATAAAACCAGACCGCGAAAGGTAGTGCTGCAAAGATGCCTGCAAAACCAAAAGGCATATTGTCGTTCATGAAATTATTCATTTCGAAATGCGGCGCCACGATGCCCATGAAAACCAGTAATTCCATTACGGCAAGAATGGTTACAACCAGGGTAAATATTGCTGACTCTTTTATCCCTAATAAATTAATGCCGGTAAAAATAATATAACAGCCGACAGCGGTGTACATAACAGCAATAGCAGGATAGAGAAAATGTACATAACCACCAAGCCCGAAAGCAATAGCAGGCGGCGCAAATACAAACTCGATCAATGTGGTATATCCTGCTATCAATCCGCCGAGCGGTCCAAACGCTTTATATGTGTAAGCAAATGGCCCACCTGCATGCGGAATAGCGGTGGTAAGTTCTGTAAAGCTGAATATAAAAGTGATGTATAAGATGGTTACGATGATCGTTGCAATTAAGAAACCGATTGTGCCTGCTTTGCTCCATCCAATATTCCAACCAAAATATTCTCCGCTGATTACAAGCCCGACAGCAATTGCCCAGATATGAATAGGACGTAAAACTTTTTTGAGAGAATGCGATGATGGGTTACTCATGCTGTTTTAAATAATGGCTGAAACTACTTATTAATTAGATAGGAGGAAAATGATTTTGTGAGTGATACTCCGCTAATCATTTCGCCAGCCATATTCAATATTATTCAAAAGGATTTTTTGCTGGATTTTGCCTTGTGTCAAAAATGATCAGAAGTTCGATTCTGTCCCGAAACGCTTCATAATAAAGCCTGTTATGTTGGGTAAGCAATATGCTTCTTACAGCGGAATTTTTTTCAGCAATAGCACCAATAAAAGGTTGAGAACTGATCAATTTAATTTTGCTTTCAACTATATCAATGAAATCATTAGCTGCTTTAGCAGACCAATTGGCAAGAAGGTATTCAACCACATCAATATAGTTTTCAAAAGCTTCAGGGCTCCATATTATTTTGTATGTTCCTTCAGCCATTCCCTTGACATTTTCATTACTTCTTCATGTGGTTTTCCCTTACCTTCTGCCAATTGTTGTTGTGCTATTTTTAATCTTTCCAGTTGTTCGGGGGTGAGCAAATCAAGAATATCAGGCTGA
>JAHEZC010000592.1 GCA_023251275.1 Parafilimonas sp.
AACCCGGTGAGTTGAGGCCTGAAATGAAAAATTATACTGTTTTTATAGATGGTATATCCAAAGCTTTTGCCGCTACTGGAGTAAGGGTTGGATGGGCTTTCGGGCCTGCAGAGATAATTGGGAAAATGAGAGCTTTGCTCAGTCATATTGGGGCATGGGCGCCAATGGCTGAGCAAAAGGCTACTGCTCAATACCTGGCTCAAAGCGAGTGCATCAACCAATATCTTGGAAAATTCAGATCGGCACTGGAAGAACGCCTTGAAAAAGTATATCAGGGATTTATGAAGCTCAAAGCAAAAGGCTATAATGCAGATGCTATTGCTCCCCAGGCTGCTATTTACCTTACCGTAAAATTTGACTTTGCCGGGAAAAAATTTAACGGGAAAATCCTGACTCAGCCCGATGTTACCGACTATATACTCCGTGAAGCATGGCTGGCAGTAGTTCCTTTTTATGCTTTTGGAGCATCCAGGCAATCTCCCTGGTACAGGCTAAGCGTAGGTGCATGCAGGCTTGAAGAAATTGATGATGTTTTTAACGGCCTTGAGAATGCATTGAAAAAACTTGAAGAATAAAAAACTCGGGCATTTTTCCGGAGATAAAAATTCGTAACGCGGGCATTTTAATCCGAATGCGCTTAATTCCTGTTACTGATAAATACAAAAGGCTTAAACTCTTTTGCTCTGAATGTTTGCATTACCAGGTGAGGCTTTCGGATAACCCTGTAACGGTTGATATCAATAATTTCTGTTACATTACAAAGATTGTACATACTTTCTGCATGGTAAAGTAAGTCGTTGAGAAACTCTATTTCATGTTCGAGCTCCTCCGGGTTCATCGTTAACTTTTTTGTCAGTACAATAATATCTCTGTTATGATGGCTCATACAGCCGGGTTTACAATTTACAGGTTCAGGTTTTTTAACCGATCATCCCTCTATGCGAAGGGCAACCACAATTTTTTTTGCCTGATTTATTAAAAACACTGCACGATGCAAATATTATACTTATCAGCAATAAAAAAATAATACTTTGCTTTATCTTTTGCTTCATGGCTTTTAAAGTTTCTAAATTAGATAATTTTTTACAATATTAATGTCAAATACTTTTCATTTTGAGATTAAATTTTGCTTCAAAAAGAATCCTGATTGCCCCGCTCGACTGGGGACTCGGTCATGCAACCCGTTGTATTCCCATTGCTGAATGGCTTCGCCGGCAGGGTTGTGAGATTTTTTTTGCCTGCGATGGCTACCAGAAAACTTTGTTGCAGCAGGAGTTTCCGGATAATACTTTTCTTTTATTAAAAGGATATAAAATTCAATACTCAGGTAATAAACGTATGTTACCGCTGAAAATTTTATTACAGGCGCCAAAAATCCTGTTTGCTATCAAACATGAACATGAATGGCTGCAAAAAACAATCAAAGATCATAATATTGATCTTGTAATTTCTGATAATAGGTATGGCTTATGGACTGATAAAATCCCCTGTATTTTTCTTACACACCAATTGCATATAAGAGCGTCATTAAACTGGCTTGAAAAGTTAATACAAAAAATAAATTACCGTTACATTAATCACTACATCGAATGTTGGGTACCGGATTTTAGAGGTGATTTTAATATTGCAGGAAACTTATCACATCCGGCAATATTACCCAAAGTTAAAGTGAAGTATATAGGTGTATTATCGAGATTTAAAAACATTTCCGAAGCTTTAAAAAAATATGACTGGCTGGTTATTTTATC
This sequence comes from Parafilimonas sp., assembly GCA_023251275.1. GTDB lineage: Bacteria > Bacteroidota > Bacteroidia > Chitinophagales > Chitinophagaceae > JAHEZC01. Next base: position 1,749 of record JAHEZC010000592.1, read on the forward strand.
AGGCCCTGAACCACAAAGAACTATTCTGGAAAATAAGATCATCAATACTGCTTTACAATTGACGGAGAAATTTTTGTTAGTAAGGGGGAAACCTGGAAGCAGCGAGATGATCAGTACTCCTGCAAACTGCGTGACTGTAAATCACCTTGACACAAACGATATGGAGCAGGCGTTTGCAGATAGTAAATATGTATTAAGCCGCTCAGGTTATACAACAGTAATGGAACTGCTGTCGCTGCAAAAAAAGACATTGCTTATCCCTACACCCGGCCAAACAGAACAGGAATATCTTGCCAATCATCTTATGCAGCAGAAATGGTGCTATTGCTGTGAACAGGATGATGATTTGAAAGTGCATATTAAAAAAGCTGTATTGTTTGATTACCGGTTTCCCCGAATGCCGGCATCTTCATTGGAAGATGCAATCGCTGATTTTTTTACTCACTATTTGTCTTAACCGGTTCAAATCATTTTTGGATATTCAAAGAACCATAATTCTTTTTCCGCCTTTCAAAATCTTTCCAATCCTTTGCATCAATTTTTACAGCAAACACACCACAGGTTGGCATATTGTCAATTCCGGTATCAGTAAGTTCGATTGCAAA
>JAHEZC010000070.1:0-3175 GCA_023251275.1 Parafilimonas sp.
TAACAGTAAAAAGCACCCCATTATAATTGTTGGGATGGCACGTTCCGGTACTACGCTGGTTTCACATATATTAGGCACTCTCCCGGGGACACATATAGAAGTAGAGCCGCACGCTTTATGGAAATCGGGCAACTTTAAATATCTTAACGATGAAGACTACGATATAAATGAGGAAATTATACATAACATCAGACATAAACTTACCACTCACCTTAATGGCAATATGCTGGTGGAAAAATCACCCATTAATTCTTTACGGCCAAACCTGGTGCATGCAGTTTTCCCTGAAGCTAAAATCGTATATATAGAAAGAGACCCGGTGAGATGCATACATTCAAACTACAACCGTTCATTAAAGAAAGATTCATTCAAGCTCTCTATTGTCCTGAAAAAATATTTTATTTATACAGGCTCCGAAGATCTATCAGGGGCCATCAGCAACAGGAAATTGTTTCAGCAAATATCTTTTAAAGATATTCCCCAATTTCTTAAATATAGCGTCAACATGTTTTATTTGCGGCAATTCTCTGTATTGCCTTTCGGGCCGAAAGTCAAAAATTTTGTGAATATTGTGAAAGAAAAAGGTCTTCTTGGATATCATGTGGAGGTATATAAAAAATCTATTTATTATAAACAACTTTATAAAGATCTCTATGGTGATAAGATGGAAGTTTTCAGAATGGAAAAAATTATGACTGACAAATCGGAGATAAAACGCATGATTGATTTTGCAAATATGCCATATACAAAAGAATGGGGGGACTACATACAACACAGTTTAAACAAAGACAGGATTGACTTGGCAGTTAAAACACAATGGGAAGTCGATTCTAAAATAGAGCAATTGCTGGTAACCTCCTGATTATTAGCAAAAAAATATTCGTATTAAGGCAGCATCGGGCATAATTTTTCAAAACATGATTTCACTTATAGCAAAATTTCGATCTATTACTAAAAAGGAAGAAAATAAAGAACTGATTTTTCATTCATTTCTTTCAGTCATAGTAAGAATAGGCGGCGCAGGTGCCGCCTTTCTTATGAATGTGGTTGTGGCAAGGTACTTAGGCGCAGGAGAGTCAGGCTATTTCTTTTTAGCAGTCACAGTTACAACACTGCTGGCAACTCTGGGGCGTTTTGGATCAGATGTAACTGTACTGCGTTTTGTAAGTGTCCATAGTGAAGCCGGGGAATGGAATAAAGTACATGGGATAATGTCAATCATAATGCGATGGACGATTCTGCCTGTTTCTGCTTTAACGATACTTGTTTGTATTTTTTCCAAACCGATAGCAGTTTATTTTTTTCATAAAGAAGCATTTCAGTGGCCGCTTTTCTATACCGCATTATCTATGCCTTTTTTCGCTGCTTATAATGTACATGCAATGGCTTTGCAGGCGAGAAGAAAGGTATGGTTATCAGTTACAAACCTTCGCATACTGACGCCTGCATTCCTGATGATCCTAATCATTGGCTTCTCCCCGCACGACAGCATTTCAACAAGCATTTATTACCTGATTGCCTGTGTTGTCAATTTACTCCTTGGTTATTATTGGTGGATAAGAACCGCACTGCCTGCAAATGGTGAAAAGACTTTTGATAAAGAATTATTGTGGAAGAGTTGCAGCGCTTTATGGATTATTGCTTCCATGCAACAACTTGTATTATGGAGCGGCCAGTTTATCGCAGGTATATTTAATTCCCCGGAGGAAGTTGCTCAATTGGCAGTGAGCAGAACTACCGCTTCCTTGATAACATTTATCCTTCTCGCTGTAAACAATGTAAGTGCGCCGCGGTTTGCAGCCATGTATAGCCAGGGCGAGATGAAGAAGCTGAAAAATTATGCCCGCAACACTACCCGGTTGATGACATTGGTGGCATTGCCTATTACACTTGGCATCTGGCTTTTTCCAACATTGATCATGTCTTTATTTGGCAAGGGTTTTATAGGTGGCGTATGGCTGCTGCGCATATTGGCATTAGGACAATTTGTAAACGTAATTACCGGATCTGTGGGCTATCTGCTTACTATGAGCGGCCATGAAAAAGAATTGAAGAAGATCAGGATTCTTAATGCCGCATTGGCTGTTGTACTTGCATTAATATTAAATCCTTTGCTTGGAGCCATTGGCTCAGCCTTAGCTACTGCAATCGCATTGGCGAGTTCGAATCTAATGGCAATGCGCCTGGTTAAAAAAAAGCTTGGATTTAATACTATGAGCATTTTAGGTTTTAAGTAAAAGCAAAATCACAAAATCCCTGAAAAATATGAATGCTTTAGTTTTAAATCTATGAAGAAAAAAACCAAAAAAAGATTAAAGCAGATTTATTATCCCATAAAGAAGCTGTTTGATTTTCCCAAAGAAATTAAATTTTATTTCAGAAAAAAAAACGCAGCTTTAAATCCTGTTTTTATTATCGGATGTGGCCGCTCCGGTACAACTATTCTCGGTAAAACCTTGTCCAGACATCCCTCTATTTGTTACCTGAATGAAAGAAGGGATTTATGGCATAGTGCATATCCGGAATTGGACATTTGGACGGGGAAACAAAATGCTAAACTCTTTGCCGATAAGCCTGATTTCGATTTCGAAAAAACAAAAAAACTCAGAAGATTATTTTTCAGGGAACAGGTTGCATCCGGTGCTGAAGTTTTACTTGAAAAGTTGCCGATCAATAATTTCCGGTTAGAGTTTTTAAAAGCCAGCTTTCCCGAGGCAAAATATATTTATCTGCATAGAAATGGACTCGAAGTGGCACAATCCATTTCAAAAAAAGTTGCTAACGGATGGTATGGCGCAAAAGATTCAAAACTCAATCTGCTGCTCAAATTCGCAAATCAAAATGGATTCAATTTTACAAAAGAAGATTTATCATCCTCTCTTTACAAAGGCATTTTCGAGTGGCGGTTATCAATAGAACAGAGTGATAAATTTTTTAAAAAAATGGATCCGGAAAATTATTTCAGCCTTTCTTATCAATATTTTGTTGAAAATGCAACAGCAGCGGTTAAGAGAATTTTTGATTTTTTAGAATTGAAATATGACGATGCCCTTGTCAATAAAATATGTAATGGTATTGAAAGGAAAAATAGTACCATTTATAAAATTGATGATGAATTTATATTAACTGCAGGCGGCAATTTCCTGGCAGAAACAATTGAAAACCGTTATTCTCC
>JAHEZC010000070.1:3185-6271 GCA_023251275.1 Parafilimonas sp.
AAAAAAGTGGATTCAATTCAAATTCTTTGAATTTATTTTTTTAAAGGCACCTCTGACCAGGTAGTTGATTCATTAAAAGCGGGCGGTTTATTGGTAGTGCCTGCAGCGCCGGCTCTTGTTGCTATAAAAGAAGATTCTTTGTATAATGAGGCGCTGCAAACTGCCGACATTGTAATACCCGACAGCGGATACATGACCCTTCTCTGGAATTTGACACACAAAATAAAACTAAACCGCATATCCGGTCTTGAATTTCTGCTTGCTTTTTTAAATGATGAAGAAATAAAAAAAACAAAAAATATTTTATTAATTGATCCCCGTGAATTCGAATCGGAAGCCAATAGAAAATATCTTAACGCCGTCGGATTTGAACTGGCCGAAAATGCTTCTTATGTAGCACCGGTTTACGATAAGGCTAAAGTGGAGGATCCTGTATTACTCCGGCTTGTAACGGAAAAGAAACCAAAGTACATTATAATTAACTTAGGCGGAGGAGTACAGGAAAAATTAGGCGCTTATTTACGCAGCAATCTTGATTATAAACCTGGAATTATATGCACAGGCGCTGCTATTGCATTCTTAACAGGCAATCAGGCAAAAATTCCCCGGTGGGCCGATAGACATTTTATTGGATGGCTGTTCAGGTGCTTCGAGAAACCAGGGATATATGTACCACGCTATTTAAAAGCTTTCAAACTCCTCACATTAATGCTGCGATATGGAGAAGCCACGCCATTAAGAGGGTAATTTGTACTTTGCTTCTTTGGGCATAATTTTTATTTATTTTTATTAAACACAATAAGATTCTAATCTCATTTACAACCTTATAAATTACAAATGATATGAGCAAAAAAGCACTTGTTTGCGGAGCAGGCGGATTTATCGGAGGGCATTTGGTAAATCGTTTAAAAAGTGAAGGTTATTGGGTGAGAGGCGTTGACCTGAAGGAAAATGAATATGGCAATATGAATGCAGACGAGTTTGTAACAGGTGATCTTTGTGATCCGCGGGTTGCAAAAAAAGTAGCGGCTGGCATAAATGATGTGTATCAATTAGCCGCTGACATGGGCGGCGCCGGGTATATTTTTACCGGTGAAAATGATGCTTCGGTGATGTATAACTCTGCGATGTGTAATCTTAATGTCCTTGATGCCTGCTATCATGCAGGAGTAAAAAAAATATTTTACTCATCCTCTGCATGTATGTATCCTGAATATAACCAACTTGATCCGGATAATCCCAAATGCAGCGAGGATTCAGCCTATCCTGCAGCGCCCGACAGCGAGTATGGTTGGGAAAAACTATTCAGCGAAAGACTTTATCTTGCCTATCATCGCAATCATGGAACAGAAGTACACATTGCCCGCTTTCACAATATATTCGGCCCCCAGGGTACCTGGCAGGGCGGACGTGAAAAAGCGCCGGCAGCTATATGCAGGAAAGTAGCAGAAGCTCCTGAAAACGGAGAGATCGAAATTTGGGGAGACGGAAAACAAACCAGGTCTTTTCTATTTATAGATGAATGTGTGGAAGGAATACGCAGACTTGTGGAATCAGATTTTTCAGGTCCCGTCAATATTGGCTCTGAAGAAATGATCACCATTAATGATTTTGCCAAAATGGTAATTGATCTGTCCGGAAAAAATTTAACCATTAAAAATATTCTCGGCCCAACAGGCGTTCGCGGACGTAATTCTGATAATAAACTTATCTATGAAAAATTAGGATGGAAGCCTGTGATGCCCTTACGGGAAGGAATGCTAAAAACTTATGCCTGGATCAGAGAAATGTCAAATGCAACCAGGCTGGTATCTTACTGAAACAAGTGATGGCGATAAAAAATTTATTTTCAGTTCGCCTGCATTTGTTTAAATACTTTCTGAAAAATAATTTCCAGAATCATGATTTCTGTTGGAATGCTTATCGTAAATTTTTTGTCTGAACTTTTTCGAATACTACTCCATAAAATTTTGCCTGAACCATCAGGAAAAACTCTTTTTGTAGTTGTAATAAAAAAGTAATTTTTATCTGCAGACATTCCCTTCTCATTACTTCCTGCAAATTATTTTCTTTTCTTACTTTTTCTTCGGAGTTATTTTTTATCAATGCTACATTTCATCAATTGAGTGAATTAACTATCTTTATCGCATAAACCAGCCAACCTGAATGCATTATAAGTCAACTGCAAAAATTAATACCCGTTTGCTGCGGATTCTGTCATTTGCATTCACTTTAATATCACCGTTTGAGTTATTAATTGCACAAGCGCCAATTCTTCGTATTACCAATAACTTTAATCAACAAGCCATTTTGTACAACAATGACACCTTTCAGCACACTGCATGGAAGCCTGCTATCTATACTGATTCTGCTTATAACAAAAGCAATCATTCGTGGCTCTACCGTAAATTTTTTGAAGAACACCTGCTGCAGATACAACATCCATCCTATAATATTTTTGCTGACATCGTAGTAGATGAATATATCGGAAAAAGTAAGCGCTATGTAAAAGTGCCTATGATGAACACACGTGGCTATGAAGTGAGCGGAAATATCAGCAACAAATTTTATTTCGAAACTGCTCTATACGAAAACCAGGGGCGCTTTCCGGGTTATGTTGACAGCACAATCAGAAGATATAAAGTAGTGCCTTTCCAGGCACGATTCAAAAATGTCGGCGACGGGAAAGGTTTCGATTTTAGCTATTCAACTTCGCGTCTCATATTTATTCCAAACAGTCATTTCATATTCGATCTTGGATATGGTACTAATTTTATTGGTGATGGCTATCGGTCATTATTATTGTCAGATTATAATACAAGTTACCCATACTTCCATGCAGCTATAAGCTTTGGTAAATTTCAGTATTCAGTAATGTGGTCTCAATACATAAGTGAAGCAAATAAGGATATTTATGCGCTTGGCAATCCCCGTAAATGGGGACAGACCTATTTTCTCGATTGGCATACGACCAAAAATTTTACAATAGGGTTATTTAATTCCGTAATATCTGCTGCAGAAACAGCAGATCACAAAACAAATCCCGGAATTTCACTTGCCAGCCCAATCATGTTTTTACATGCATC
>JAHEZC010000070.1:6281-8736 GCA_023251275.1 Parafilimonas sp.
CCTTCAGGCGTCAGGAGCAATGATCTTACAGGCCTTAATCTTAAATATACAATAGCGCCAAAAATTAATGCTTATGCTCAGGTAATGATAAATAAGTCTGGAAGCAACGAATGGGAAAAATGCTATGGCTACCAGGCAGGTTTACGTCTCGGAGACCTGTTCAAAGTTCACGGCTGGAATGTGATTGCAGAATTCAACACAGTGCGGCCTTACACGTATGCATCAGACACCATCACAACTGTGTATGCGCATAACAATCAGTCTTTGGCTCACCCGTCTGGAGCAAATTTTAAAGAACTTGTTTTTGTAACTGATTTTTCTTACAAAAAATGGTGGTTCAGGCTCGAAGCCTTCGCTAACCGATACGGTGCTGATTCATCTGTCTCATCAAATTTCGGACAGGATATTTTCAAACCCGTTTCCTCCCACAGCATAGATGATAATATTACAACAGGACAAGGATTACATACAAGATTATACTATGGTGATTTTCGTTTTGCCTATATCTTAAATTCCAAAAGCAACCTGCGGATAGAATCGGGATTTGTTTACCGAAAAGAAAACAATAAGCTAAGCAAAAACCAGGACGTATTTTTTTATATAGGCGTACGTACTACTTTCAGAAAGCTTATTTATGATTTTTAAACTATAAAGAGTTTGAATAAAAATTTGTATAGTCATATTATAATTGGTATTGTTTTTCTTACAGTCAATACGTTGAAAGCGCAGCAAATACCGTTGAACCAGCAAGTGCAAAACAGGCTGAATGAATTGATGATGGAAGCTGATTCAACAATATTCAGCGGATTTCGGTCCATAAACTGGCTGGAAATAAGACAAACGGGGTTACTTCATAAATCTGCTTTATTCGATAGTGTGTTTGGATTAGAAACAAGTGGTCCGGGAAATGCTTTTAACCACCTTAATTCGGGCAACTGGATCAAAGCCGCAGGTAATAACAATGCATTCGCACTCGATCCTTATGTACAGGCTGGTATTGCCAGTTCAGGTCAAAAAGACAATGTGCTGACCAACTTTTCAGGAGGCCTGAGAATGCAGGCTGTGATTAATAATAAGTTTTCGTTCAATCTCGATGTTGTTACCAATTTCAATCAATATCCATTATATGCAGATAGTGTTATCTTCTCAAAGAATAATATTATTCCTAATGAAAATGCGGCCTCTGTAAAAAACAATGACCATTTTTCTTATACAAATTTCAACCTGAATTTCACCTTTACACCAAACAAATATTTTCTTATTTCAACAGGATATGGCAAACAATTTTTAGGTGATGGCTATCGCAGCCTGCTGCTGTCAGACAACGCATATAACTACCCGTATGTGCGTTTGCAGGCACGGCTTTGGAAACTGACCTATAATGTGCTGTACAATCGCTATATAAATAAAAATTGGTATGAAGTGGAAGGCGCTGCACAGCCAAAATACAGCGCACTGCATTACCTGGGATTCTCAACAAAAAAATTTCAAATCGGGTTATTTGATAATATACTCTGGCTGGCTAAGGATACTAATTTCCAAAGAGGTTTTGATGCTCATTATCTTAATCCATTTATTTTTATGAGGCCTCTCGAATTTGATATAGGATCACCTGACAATGCAATGATCGGCATGAATTTGAAATACAACATTTATAAAAAAGGATTTATTTATGGACAGATTGCATTGGATGACATCAATATTAAAAAATCATTTGACGAGCATAAACAATTTTATGGAAATAAATATGCACTGCAATTAGGCATCTGGAACAAGAATATTTTCAATGTTACGGGTTTAAGTTATCGCTTTGAATGGAATAGTGTACGTCCCTACACTTACGGACACGGAGTAGGCAATAATATAAGTGAAAATTATACTCATTACTACCAACCGCTCGCAGATCCGTTTGGCGCCAATTTCAATGAGTTTATTTCCCTTTTTAATTATACCAATAAACGCTGGTACGGCATATTAGAAAATTTATATACCATTCGTGGAGAGAACCCAGGTTTGCCTTATAATAATGGCGAAAATCTCTGGGGCGGTGAAGAAGGTGTGCCTGCTTTTGGAAGCACTACGGGACAGGGAGTTAAAACAAAATATTCTTATAATCAACTTACAGGAGGCTATCTTATCAATCCCGCCAATCGCTTATGCATACAGGCAGATATAATTTACCGCGGCAGGAATTCATCCATCGTTACACAGTCTGAATGGTATTTTAAGATAGGCATTAAAACAAATATCTACAATCTCACGCAGGATTTTTAGCCTGAACAATATCTCTTTTAAAGAAAAGTAATTTGTAATACCCTATTTGTAAAAGTTTTTTGTAACTATTCAGTGCCCAATTTAGCGATAAGAGATAAAGCATTCAAAACATTTTGTCCGGATTTAATAGTGGTATCGATAACCGACCTCAAAACGGCAAAGCCTTCTGCTCCGCGGTTTG
>JAHEZC010000593.1 GCA_023251275.1 Parafilimonas sp.
GAAAATTTTCTGGGATGCTGCACAAAATCAATTTACAGATGAAAATGCAAATCAATATCTCGCAGCAAAATATCACAACGGGTACAGTCTTCCGAAAGTATAACAGGATTTTCTTTAATTCGGAATCAATATCAGGGCGGCATTTTATATTTTCCAATAAAAAAATAATCATTCAAAAAAATCTTCATCGCTAAAAAAAATATCACATGAACAAAAAACTCTTCTTCATTATTCCCTGTATGTCAGTAATTATTTCTTATGCACAGGATACGACAAAATATCTCTCTTCTGAACCGCCTGAAAACAAAAAAATGAAACATGAAGAGACCGAATATTACTCACCGGTTCCTCCTGTCGTAACTCCCGGCGATCATTTTGGAAATGCACCTTCTGACGCCATCATTCTTTTTGATGGTGCAAATCTTGACCAATGGCGGTCTGTAAACGATACAACCAAACCTGCAGGCTGGACTGTGGCAGATGGTATTTTTACGGTGAATAAAAAAACCGGGAATATAGAAACCAAACAGCGCTTTACTGATTACCAGTTACATATCGAATGGCGCATTCCCGAAAATATTACCGGCAAAGACCAGGCAAGAGGCAATAGCGGTGTTTTCCTTGCATCTTCAGGCACCGGCGATGCCGGTTATGAATTGCAGGTACTCGATTGCTATAATAATCAAACTTATGTGGATGGCCAGACAGGCAGTATATATAAACAATCTGTTCCTTTGGCTAATGCCTGCAAAAAACCAGGCGAATGGCAGGCTTACGATATAGTTTGGACAGCGCCCCGCTTCAATAATGATGGAACGGTGAAGTCCCCTGCCCGCGTCACTGCCTTTCATAATGGAGTACTTATTCAAAATAACTTTAAATTAAAAGGTCAGACACTATACATCGGTCATCCGTATTATAAAAGCCACGGTGCGTCACCCATAAAATTGCAGGCTCATGGAGATCCAAGTGAGCCTATCAGCTACAGGAATATATGGATACGGCCTTTGTAATAACCCTGCAGCAAAGCAACTTTTAATTGGTTCATCTCTGCATGTTCTTAGTCATTGAAAAATATTTCCATCTGATCAAATGAGGAAAAATATTTGTTATGAACACAGAAGAACTTCGAAAACTCCAATCGCCTCTAAAGCAAAAATACCGTGAAGAACCGGGTGCAGCTTTGGTTACACTGAAAGCACAGGGAAGAATTGGTGAAGGTATCACCTGCAAAATTGAAACAGGCAGGGCGTTGATAAAAGCGGGACTTCATCCGGCAACAGGTGGTGATGGATTGAGTCTTTGCTCAGGCGATTTGTTGCTTGAAGCATTGGCAGCCTGTGCCGGAGTCACACTCAATGCTGTCGCTACAGCCATCGGCGTGAAACTGAATGACGGCATCGTGAAAGCGGAGGGTGATATTGATTTCAGGGGCACGCTTGGTGTTTCAAAAGAAGCGCCGGTTGGGTTTAAAGAAATAAGACTCCAGTTTGAGCTTGATACTGATGCGAATGAAGAACAACTTGCTTCTTTAATACATTTGACAGAACGCTATTGCGTAGTATATCAGACATTGCAACATTCACCTTTGATTGCTATTTCGCATACTGCAAGAAGATAGTGATATAAACACTTCGGTGAATCCTGCTGCTTCAAATTTCCAATCTGCCGATTGTATTTTCATAAGTCGTCATCTGATATTCCAATTCGTAATTTCAAAGTGTGCTTTATCTTCTATGTTAGTGTGAATGATAACAGTCGTTTTCCGCTAATAGAAATTCTCTTATTTCCCTCATGCTATGAATCGTGCCTGGAATGATGTTCATCTTTTTCTCTTTCTTTTTCATACGCCCTGATGATGGCCTTCACCAGCCTGTGACGCACCACGTCTTCCTCATCCAGCTCTATATGCGCTATACCGTCAATATTCTGCAAGATGCGGATCGCTTTTCCCAAACCGCTGCGTTGATTTTTCGGAAGGTCAATCTGTGTGGGATCACCGGTAATAATTGCTTTGGCATGAGGACCAATTCTTGTAAGAAACATTTTTAACTGGAGGTCATTGGCATTTTGCGCTTCATCGAGGATGATAAAAGCATTATCGAGCGTACGTCCCCGCATATAGGCAAGCGGTGCGATCTCGATGGCACGTGTGCTCATATAATAACCAAGTTTATCAGCGGGTATCATATCATCAAGCGCATCATACAAAGGCCGCAGGTATGGATCAATTTTTTCTTTGAGATCACCGGGAAGAAATCCGAGATTTTCTCCTGCTTCCACAGCAGGCCGCGTTAAAATAATTTTCTTCACGAGTTTATTTTTCAGCGCACGCACTG
>JAHEZC010000594.1 GCA_023251275.1 Parafilimonas sp.
CACACACCATATCTTATTTAAATGGGTGTTAACTGTTGACGCATTACTACCAGTTATATCTATTACCAATCAATCACAAAAAGAAGGGAATACTGGTACCAAACAAATGGATTTCTCAGTGAGCCTGGACCATGCTTCTGCCAATATTGTGCGTGTGAAATATAAAACGATGGATATAACCGCAACTGCCCCTGATGATTATCTTGAGGCTGACGGAAATGTAATATTCGATCCCGGTGAGACCGTTAAAACCATCAGCATTACTATCAATGGCGATATGCTTGTAGAAAGCAATGAGAAATTTAAAATTAAATTATCAAACCCGGAAAATGCAACTATAGCTCAAAGTATTGGCACCGGCACTATAAGAAATGATGATATTGCTCCAGCCACATTCTCGTCAGGCAATAGAGAACCAACGCCTGCCGCACAAGTCAAAATAAAAATTTATCCCAATCCTGCTTCAGATAAACTGTTTATTGATTTGCCCCAGGATAATCAAATTTATACCGTCAGTATAGTGAATATGGAAGGCAAGATGATAAAGCAAGCACGGGCTGCCGGCAGCGGTAAGGGATTTACGTTGAATATAAGTAGTCTGGCAAATGGACTATATGTACTGAAAGCAGAAGCAGCCACCGGAAATGCATACTTGAAATTCATCAAGCAGTAAAGATTTTTCGGGGAAAGTTTTTTGCAGAGAATTACAAATATGTAAATGCTCTTTCTCGGCAATATTTCTGCAATAGCTTTATGGTAGCTTAACATGAGATATTGAGGTGGTCCTCTTTCGGTGCAGGTATGCAGACTTGCTTGTGTTAGTGTACCTGTATATTACGCATCAAGAAAAATGGTGATCTATGTGGTTTTTTACTAAAAAGTGTCAGCAGGTGGCATCATAATGTCTTCATCATCCAAATCCCGCAGGCGAACTGCCCTTCCTGCTTTCCGATAATATAATCAACAATTTATTTCCACGCCACCTACGCGATAAATACCGCCATGTCAGAAGTGCATTATTTGAATAAGTTATGTTTAGTACCAATCATTAATCAATCACCATCATCCTTTTTACAAATCCTGCTTCGAGCAGATTGTTGCCGGTTTCAATTACTGATTTAACCAATAGTTCAAAATCTTTCTTTTTGCTCCTGTGATTCACGTTGGCTGCACGCAACACATATTTACTTCCGAGGAATGTATATGTAGGAACTGCAATCCCTTTCTCATGAAGCGTCATCAGTATTTCCCTGTTCAGTGCATTCAGTTCTTTGGTGGTCAGTTCGGGGTTTTTATACCTGAAGCAAACTATGTTCAATGACACAGGCGCCATCAGTTCGAGTTCATCGGATTCATTTATCAAGTATTCGAGATATTTTGCCTGTGCAATATTCTGCAGAATTATTCTCCTGTATTTTTCACTGCCGTGTTCCTTTAACGACATCCACACTTTTAAGGCCCTGAAGCCTCTCGATAACTGGATGCCATAATTGTTGAATGATTCCGGCCCCGCGGGCAAACCTCTTTCATGAGAAATAAGATAGGGCGGATCAATATGAAATGCTTTCCTGTGCAGGTCTTTATTCCGTATCAGTATGCAGCCCACTTCATAAGGCATGCACATCCATTTATGCAGATCGAGTGCAAGAGAATCAGCTTTATTTAACCCGGCAATATCTTCTTTCATTTCATTTACCACAGCAGCAAATGCACCAAATGCGCCGTCAACATGAAACCACAGGTTTTCTTTTTTGGCAATTGCGGCAAGCTCATTCAGCGGGTCAATAGCGCCGGTATTTACCGTACCTGCATTCCCGACAATGCAGAAAGGTATCCTGCCTCTTTTCCTGTCATTGACAATTTCTTTTTCAAGCAGTTTTAAGTTGATCTTATAATTTTCATCAACGGGAATCATGGTAAAAGAATCACTTCCAAGTCCCAGCGTTTCAATTGATTTCTGAATGCAGCTATGCGTTTCAGCAGAACCATAGACCATCAATCTCGCCGTTGATTCGAATAAACCTTTATCGCGTATATCCATCCGTGGCAGGCTGTTTCTTGCAACGGTGAGCGCCGTAAAATTAGCAACGGAACCGCCGCTTACCAATAAGCCGCTTGCCTCTGCCGGAAAGCCGATAAATTCTTTTATCCATTTCAATACCTGCAACTCTACATACATAGCTGCATGATAGCCGATGCCGAGATTTGGATTCATGCCTGAAGCGAGCATATCGGCAAGCATTCCAAACGGAGTACCTCCGCCTTCCACCCATGCCCAGTATCGCGGATGTGTATTTCCTTTCTTGTAAGGAAGAATGTTTTCTGTAAACTCCCGAAA
>JAHEZC010000071.1 GCA_023251275.1 Parafilimonas sp.
AAAAACATCACTTCTGAGCAATACGTCTTTTGTAGCATGCCAGCGCAATGCACCATTAATTTCAATAGGCAGTAATCCCCAGGGTTTATCATTATCTTTCAGGTTGCTATATTGGTTAAGGGTAGCCCCCGCCAGTAATGAAAACTTTTCCTGCATGGTGTATCCGACTTCGCCATGAATACGAATATCCTTCATGTTACTTTCGTTCAACACAATAAATGATTTGCCGTTAATGGTATCATTCACAAATAAAGGCTGGTTGCTGATATTAAGATAAGACACTTTTGCATTGTAAGTAAAATGATTTCCGGCGGATCCTTTGAAACCTGCATATTGTTCTTTAATGTGTGTGTTTAAAAGAAAGGTTGGCGGCTGAAGCCACGGATTGACAGAAGCAAGCGAAGCATAAGTCGTTTTATTGAAATAACCAATCCAGCCCGCCATCAAAATAAATTTCTCTTCTTTTATTTTAACTTCTGCGGTGATATTGGGAAGCATTGAGAATATTTTATTATCCCATGAGGGAATGACGCCTGCATTCAAATTAAAATTGGGTGTTTTAAATTGCATGGATGGAGTTAAGTAATACAGATTGTTATCAATAGTGCCCGCACTATCATTTTTATAACTGGTAATGTCAGCAGTTAAGCCAATACCAAAAGCATATATTTTTCCAAATGATTTGGAGACGGGAAGATTTACAACAAAATTATTTTCAGAAGAACTGTGATTATCATTAAATATCTGAAGCGAGATATTGGGATTATAAGCTATCCCATAACCGTTCATTGCTTTATTTCTTACACCTAACTTGCCGCCAAAAGAAGTAAAGCTGTTACGCAGATCGTCTGCTGCAAATTTTAAAGTGTCGGGTTGAAATCCATATTGGTATTGAATATTATTATCAAAAAAAAGCTGGCTGTTCCATTCATTATTTGAAGCAGGCCCGGTAAAAATTCCTATCCCTTCTATACTGGTTTTACTAAACTGCTGAAATGGAATTGTACCTTTTGAAGTTGTATATTTCCCATGTACATTCACCACTGAATTTACACCATCACCAAATGACAAACCTGCCTGCAGATAAGGCGTTGTGAAATTGCCATAACCTGCTTTTACAAAATTTTTATTCTCCCATTGAACAGATGTATCAATCGCTTCTGCCAATGCCTTTAAAGCAGGAGACTGATAAGAAAAAACAAGATTTTGCGCCGGAACGTTATATTGCAACTGCGGCCTTGATGAATCGGGCGATGGTATCGCAGCGTTGAAATTTACTTTCGAAGTTGTTTTCAAAGTTGGCTGAAATGCAGAAGTAACAATAACAGTACGTGATGGTATGGTATCTGAATTGTCCGGCACAGACGCTTTCTTTTGTGCAGCGACAGGTTTTTTTTGTATCCTTTTTTTCTGGGCAAATACAGCCCCGGTAATAAAGAGTAAGATGAATATGACAATAATTCTTTTCATTCTCCTGATTTTATTGTTGCTGTACTTTGCTGCTTTTATTTTTCTCTGCTGTTACAATATTCAGTTTTTGCTGTGCCTCCTGTTTCAGATCATTATTGACAGCATTTTCTATTACGCTTTTGAGCGTGGCCTCCGCATTGAAGTAATCCTTTTCACGAAAATATACTTCGCCCAGTAAAATATATGCTTTGGTAATCCAATAATCGTACGAGCCTGCTTTATTTATTACATCAAATCCTGCTTTTTCAGCTTCCGGGAATCTTGATTGGGTGAGCAGAATTTCTGCAATACGATATCTTGCCTCTGCCGCATACTCGCTTTTACCAAGATTCACTACAGTTTTGTACGCATCAGCAGCCTCGTTTAACTGGTTGTTAAGCTGGTAACTTTTTGCGAGTACCATATTGGCCATCATCTTGTCATCGGTAGCTATTCCTTTTTGCAAAAGCAAATCCTGTGCATTCGGAAAAGCATCACTCCATTGTGCAAGCCTGTATTGACAGCGCAATAAACCCCGCATACTTTCCAATAAATTATCAGGATTCGATGCAATATTTTTCAATTGAATAAAATATAATTCGGCCTTGTTGTAATCTTTCAGTTCAAAATAATTGATACGCGCTGCCTGCAGCACACTTACCTCCGCATATTTATTGGGAGCTTTTTGCGCTACAGCATCAAAATACTTGACCGCATTGACAAAATCTTTTTTACTGTTCAGTATATCGGCGCATTGATAATTGGCATCAATAACATATCGGCCGTCAGGGAATTTTTTTATATAATCATTCAGCGCATTGAAGGCATTATCAAATGACCTGTTGTTGTAAGGAATATTCGCGGCAATGTATGTAAGCGAATCCTGCTCGGAATAACTCACATCTTTGCCATTTTGCCGCATGAAGTTTACAAAATCCGCCGGTCGCTGGTTCTCTACAAATATATTGCGTACATAATCCACTGCCTGGTCACTTTCAGGAGAATTGGGATAGGATGCAATAAGCTTTTTAAAATTATTCAGCGCCTCATTATTATTTTTCAGGTTATAATAAGCTACGCCAAGTTTTAAATAAGTCTGCGGTTTTAATGCATCTGCATTCCTGGTTTTAAGAAGATTATTCAACGGGCCGATGGCAGCGTCATAATTTTCACTTGCCAGGTATGTATTTGCAACTTCCATGTTGACATCAGCCAAAAGCTGTGAAGACGGAAAGCGCTGCTGAATGGTTTGAAGAATAGTAATCTTCTGTGAATATTGATCCGAGGCTCCGGCAATAATTGCTTTCTGGTATAATGCATAATCAGTGGAAGGCAGGTTATAACCTATAACTGATTCATACATCTGGAGTGCCTTACCAAACTTTTTCTGCGCAAAATAGCAGTCTGCACTTTTTAACCAGGCATCTTGCATGATGGGAGATGAATTCGGTGAAACCGCTGTGGTTACCTGTTCAAAATATTTTAAAGCATCCTCATAATCTTCCTGCCTTAGAAAACTGTAGCCCAATGTATAGCGTGCGTTGACGGCGTTTACTTCACCATAGTTAACAGGACTGCGCAGGTAAGCAAGCAGATAATATACAGATGAATCATACTCGTTGGTGCGAAATGCAATTTCACCTTTCCAGAAATTGGCATAAGGCAACTGAGTTTCATTGTATGCTGCGCTGAAAATCCGGTTAAGCAATTCATCAGCCTGAACAATTTGCTGATCATTGATCAGTTCCACCGAACGGCCATACAAAATTTTAGGATAAATGCGTTTTACGGTCTCAGTTTTCATACCAACCGCATTTACAAGTTCCAGCGCCTCTTTATAATTATTCGTTCTGGCAAGCACACTGACCAATAATTCTTTTGCTTCATTGATGTAATCAGATTTTGGATATGCCGCAGCAAATTCTTTCAGTTCATTTAAGGCTACATCAAGATAACCTAACTCATAGGAGAGCTTGCCATAATTAAATTTGGATATTTCTTTTTGTTCCTTGTTGCTGTTGTTCAGCTCACAAAAAAGAAAAGCACTTCTTGCACCTGGTTTATTGTCAAGCTTCAGGTAACTATCAGCCAGCATATACATACTGTTTTGTGCAAGCGTATCCTGTTTGCCGCCAAGCTCCTTAAATCCGGCTGCGGCATTTTTATATTGCTTTGCATCATAATAGCAATAAGCAAGCTCGTAGAGGTCTTCGCGGCTTACTTTTTCCGTATTACTTATATATTCTTCGAGGTAAGGCAATGCTTTTGCATAATTCCTTTTTTCGAATAATATATGACCTGCTAATTGCTTTATCTGCAAATCGTAATATTGGTTGCCCTTTTGCAAAACACTCAGGGCATATTCCAATGCTTTATCTTTCTGCCCTGTATAATAATAGATCTCAGCAATATAATACGGCACAATTTTTTGATACGCAGGCCGGTCCTGTACTACCTGAAAACTGCTCAAAGCTGCTTTATAATTTTTTTCTGAAAATAAAATAAAGCCATAATAATAATTAGCATCATAATAATTGGGATCTGCGGGAATTTGCCTTATATCATCAAATAAAGGCTTGGCATCATTAAAACGCTGCATGGTAAAATAACCATAGGCCTGATGAAATTTCATGTTGGCGATTTCACGGTTACTCAGGTTATCATAACCTGCCTGCTCATAATAAGAAAGCGCAGAAGGAAAATCCTGTTTTTTATAATAATATTCACCAAGATGATAACTCATCATCTGGATATGAGGTGCGTGATGCTCAAGATTAATAAAATCCTGTGCTGCCATTTCGGAAGAAGGATCTTTCACTTCAAGCCCGCATACAATAGAATAATATTTTGATTCTACCTGTATAGTAACGGGAATACTGCTGTTGGTTTTATTTTCTGCATACAAAGTTTTAAATAAAGGATACGCAAGACTGAATTGTTCTTTCTGGTAAAGCTCTTTTGCTAACTTGAAATCAGCATCCGGATCGTCATTAGCTTTGGTAAACTGTGCATGCAATGAACAAACTATGAAGGCCGGTGCAAATAATAAGGCTGTTTTCTTAACAGAATTCATACGTGAATGAACGGGATAGTTTTTTAAATATTTCAAATCGTTTCTTAATAAAACGCAAAAACGGTTTAAAGATAATAACGTTACACAGGAGAACAAACAGTGTTTCGTTATTGTGGATAAAGATTTTATTGCCCTATTTTTGTGCAAATAATGTGAATGAAAAAAATATTTTCCGTTAATTACAGTGGTTCTGCATTCAGCTTTGCCATGCTGGTGCTGAGGCTTGGATTCGGCGGAATATTATTGATAAAATAATACATACATAAAAACTATTCCTGCTGAAAGTGAAAAAATGATTAACTGAGAAATGCCTGCTTTTCAATATTAGGACCTTCTTTTTACAATATGAAATAGTTGAACATCTGATTTTTTTACTTAAACTAATAACATGTACGAATCAACCACGCAGGTAAGGGTGCGCTATGCAGAAACCGACCAGATGAATGTGGTATATTATGGAAATTATGCACAGTATTTTGAGGTGGGCCGTGTAGAAAGCATCAGGCAATTAGGTTATACCTATAAAGACATAGAGCAGCAGGGAGTGATAATGCCTGTTGTTGAACTGCATGTGCGATTCCTGCGTCCTGCAACTTATGATGATCTCCTTACCATAAAAACACAGGTACGTGAAATGCCCACGGATCACCGGATAGAATTTTTCCAGGATGTGCTTAATGGAGAAGGAAAGATGCTTACTGCCGGAAGAGTAGTATTATACTTTCTCGATGCTGCAACAAGACAGAAAATAAATATACCTGAAGCATTTCGGGAAAGGCTTGCTCCCTTTTTTGAAAACAAATAAAGTAAATTTGAAGCATGGAAGTAAAAGAGCCTGTTCTGAAATATTATCCCCAAATGTCTGCCGATGAATACCTTGATTGGGAAAGGATGCAGGAATATAAGAATGAATTTCCCAGTGGTGAAATTGTGGCTGTGTCCGGTGCCTCAATATCACATAACCTTATCAATTCAAATTTACTGGCAGAAACCGGAATTTTCCTGAAAGGAAAATCATGTAAGATATTTGGAAGCGACCTGAGAGCAGAAGTGAGCGCAAAGGAATCCTATTTTTATCCAGATATTACGATAGTTTGCGGCGAATTGAAAATTGCGGGTGATAAAGACGATATGATAAACAATCCTGCTGTAATAATAGAAATTTTATCTCCATCAACAGAAAAATATGATGCCAAAAGAAAGAAATTTTTTTATATGCAGATGCATTCCCTGCAGGAATATATTATGATCGATTCAACAAATGTTTTAATAGATCTTGTGAGAAGAAAAAAAGACAATACATGGGAGAACGAATTGATCATAAATAAAGATTCTTCATTGACCATTCAAACAATCAATTTAACAATCCCCTTGTCGGAAATTTACAGGGATGTAAAATTCTGATCTCACTTCAGTTCATTCAGCACCTTAAAAATTTTTTCCGAAATGCTGCCTCCTATATCATTATAATTGTTGATGATGATTGCAAAAGTATATTCATTGCCCGATGTAGAAGTTTGATAACCCGCATAAGCTTTCACACCACCTATCGTACCGCTCTTCATTTTCATTCCGTTATATACAGGCAATGCTTTATAAAATGTATCGAACCATGATTTGTTTCGTGCATATTGCAATGCCTTTACCATAGCATCTGTAGTTACGCGGTTTTGCGGTGAAAGTCCGCTGCCATCGCCGATATTCAAAGCGGCATTTTCGATACCTCTCTTCTTCCAGAATTGCTTGATAATATTAACGGCTGTATCAGTAGAGCCAAATCCCGTTTTCTCATAAGCTAGTGTTTTGGCAAATGCCTCACCATACAGGTTGATACTTTTCTGAAGAAACCAATACAGGAGACTGTCAAGTGCGGGAGAGTAATACGTATAAATTAATTTTGAAGAAATATATTTTCTGTCATTGAAATACCTGTTCCCCGAAATTATATCTTTTGTTTTCATAATCAATTTGCCTGATAACTCAATTTTATCTGAAACAATTTTTTCAAATAACTCATCTGCGAATTGTTGGGCCGGATAAGAAATCGAGCCGGATATAGTATAATTTCCGGTTGTTGCAGCTTCTGTTCCTGTTACAAATCCTTCCGTTGAATAGGGTGACATATAAATATATCCATTGTCGCCGCTGCCCGGTTTTCCTGTCTTAAGAAAATTTTTAATAGCATAGTTTATCTCTGGATTTGTTCCTGTTATTTCCACATTTTCTCCTTCATGTTTTCCCGGTTTTAATACCAGATCATATTGATTCTCGTTCCAGTTTATTGCCCAGGTTCCTGCACCATAATAATTGCCAATATCATCCCATATCCACCCGCCGGGCAAAGGCTGATAACTAAACCTGCTGTCGTCCAAAATAATATTGCCATTTATTTTTTTTATCCCTGCATTTCTCACAGATAACAAAATCGTATTCAGTATTGTGTCTCTTTTTGTTTGAGTAAAACGCCAACTTCCAAAAGAAGGATCACCATAACCGACAATAAATAAATTTCCATATAACACACTGTCATTCATTTTTCCATCATAACCCACTTCTGTTTTATAGCGATATTTCTCCCCTAACATTTCCAAAGCCGCAATGGCTGTAAAAATTTTCTGTGTGCTCGCAGGCGCAAGCCCGGTTTGTGCATTGAGATCATACACTGTCTTTCCCGTTTTATTATCCATTACATAAAAACTCATGATAGCATGTTTCATCTGCGCATCACTCAATAATTTTTTTACCGCAATGTCGAGTCTTTGCTGAAAAGGTTGTGCAGATGATATAGAGCATGCCAATATCAAACAGATGATGGAAATAGTTGTTTTCATATTCATCATTTACCTTGCGCTAAAATAAAAGATATACTGCAAGATAATATGGAAAGAATTACAGCATCAATCATAACTATCGGTGACGAATTGCTTATCGGGCAGGTTATTGATACTAACAGTGCATGGATGTCGCAGGAACTGAACAAGATTGGTGTGTGGGTGCATTACCGTGTTGCTGTGGGTGATGTATGGAATGATATATGGAATGCTTTGGAAGAAGCAGGTAAACGTTCAAACATTATTCTCATTACAGGCGGTCTTGGCCCGACAGCAGATGACATCACAAAGCCCTTGCTATGCAAATATTTTGACGGAAAGATGATCGTTGATGAGCAGGCATTACAAAATATAAAAACCATTTTTAAAAAATTAAACCGTCCGCTTATTGAAAGAAATGTAAAACAAGCGGAAGTGCCTGACACCTGTACTGTTATTCAGAATAAAAGAGGAACAGCGCCGGGTATGTGGTTTGAAAAATATGCAAAAGTTTTTGTAAGCATGCCCGGTGTGCCGCATGAGATGAAAGGAATAATGACCGATGATGTATTGCCGCGGCTGCTACAGCAATTCAATATGCCATATATCGGTCACAGAACATTATTAACGGCTGGAGCAGGCGAATCATTTTTGGCGGAACTGATAAAAGATTGGGAAGCATTGCTGCCTTCAAACATAAAGCTGGCATACCTGCCCAATTACGGACTTGTGCGGCTGCGGCTTACTGCAATCGGTGAAAACAAAAATAAAGTTGAAAAATTACTAGACAATGAATTTGGCAAGCTGAAAATATTGACAAAAGAAGCGCTTGTGGCTGAAGAAGATATTAGCCTGGAAAAACTGATCGGGAGATTGTTGAAAGAAAGAGGCAAGACTGTTGCTGCCGCAGAAAGCTGCACAGGCGGATATATTGCACATTTGCTCACATCTGTGCCTGGCTCATCAGCCTATTTTTATGGAAGCGTGGTGAGCTATGATAACAGCATAAAAGAAAATTTATTAAATGTGCCTGAAGCAATCATTCATGAAGAAGGTGCAGTAAGCGAAGAAACAGTAACATATATGATAAAGGGGGTATTGGAAATAATGAAAACAGATTTTGCAGTTGCCGTATCAGGTATTATGGGGCCGGATGGCGGAGCTCAGGAAAAACCTGTGGGAACTGTATGGATCGCAGCCGGAAATATAGAAAAAACGGAGGCGCAAAAATTTTTCTTCCGCTTTGACAGGCAAAGAAATATTGAACTAACAGCAATGTATGCATTGAATTTGCTGAGGCAGTTTATTTTAAAAAATTAAGATGTTTGAAGTTTCGCCGGGGCTCCCAAAGCCACTGTGTAAAAGCAGG
>JAHEZC010000595.1 GCA_023251275.1 Parafilimonas sp.
ATATCGAGCACATTTTCAATCAGGTTCGCAGGCACATTATATTGCTGCAGTGAAACCTGCATAAAGGGTGAAGGACAGATGACTGCATCAGCATTCCTGAAAGCCTTGAGAAATTTTGCCGGGTTATTTTTCATTCGCTGTGGTATTGAACCGCCATGCACAATGAGTACAATTTTTATTTTTAAACGTTTCAGCAACCAAACGATTATTTTCTGCCATAGAAAACTATAGGTGGTGCCAAAAAGAGGTACTACTGCAATATCTGCTGATCTGTAATTTAGAAGAATGGTACTGATTGCAGTTATTAAGCCTGATAACCTTGTAGTATTATGTTCCGTAAAGATGACCGGAATATTATTTTTTTCAAAAAGTTCTTTTAACTGATCTGCTGCTGTTCGTTGAAATTGTTTTCCGCTTTTATCGTAAGATGAAAGGGATGCTATTAAAACTTTTTTCCCTCTCATAACTATCTTAATAAGCAAGTGCTTTTGTCATGTAAAGGATTTTATTTTCTTCCTTAAAAACTTGCCATCCGATTTTTTTATAGGCATTCACTGCTCTTTTATTATCTTTCTTTACGGAGAGGGTAAGTGTATGGATATTTCTTTCAAAAGCTTCCTTTTCAAAACGAGTCATCAATAATTCAAATACACCTTTATTCCTGTACAATGGGTGCACACCAATCACAACTAATCCTATTCTTTTGTCAATTGCAGTCTTTTCGTCTTGCTCCTTTACCTCAATTTTTTTTTTAAAAATTTTTCTGAAAATATTTTTGAGTATAACCGGATAAAAGGGAAACACTTCTTTGTGGAATAAAAGTGCGGGGTGACTAATAGCTCCGGTAATAGCCTCTTTCATGGCATATCTCATCATACCGCTGGTAGAGCCATCACCTTTATATGACGGTGAAAATCCACCGCAATAACCAACTATTTTGTTTTGCTCATTAAAAACATGCAAGAGGAAATTGTTCTTACCTGAAAAAAACCACCCGAACATTTTTTTGATATAATTGTTTCCCAAACCTACCGATAATGAATTTGCAAAACATAAGCGATGGCAAAAAGCAATTTCATCAATATCAGATTGCCTGCTCAGGGAGACCCAGTACATGTGTTTTTCTTTTCACCGTGGTAATGTTTGGCGTTGCCAATACAATCATCAGTATAAGAGGCTGAAGGGTTATCTTAAGGCCATTGTGTACCAGAATCAAGCAAAACAAAACAAGAAAATAAATGCCATAATCACGCTGTATTTTATTTCTTGCCAATATCTCAAAAAATAAAACGACATAAAACATAAAATAGGTAAAAATGCCCAGTATGCCATGCTCGGCGGCTACACGAACAAATTCATTGTGCGCCCCGGATTCAAGGGAATATAAGTTTCTTTCCACTATTACTTTGCTGAAATTACCTGTTCCAACACCTGCCAATGGTTCTGTTTCAAAAATTTTAATTCCTGCGTTAATCAATTCAGTCCTGTTGGCAGTACCTTCCTGCTCATATCGCTTTTCTACAAATCCTTCTGTGGATTCAGTAACGTAGTAATAAATAAGAAAAGAAAGAGGAATGAGCAATAATAACATATAATAACTCGCTGCCTTCTTGAAATTGAAAAGAAAATAAAGAGAAACGACTATCACCAGGAAATAAAACCCCCCTCTTGAAAAGCTTAAAACCATCAATGTAGCAGAAATGGTAAATAAAATGATATGCACTAAGAGCATTTTCCTTTCTTCATTATTCATGAGGGAAAGAAAAAAAAGAATACTGCACAAGCCAAGATAAGCGCTTACCTGTACAGGTGCAAGCCCATTTGTTGAATTAAAGTTAGAGTAAAGGCCATAAGTAATATTCCCTCTGAAATGCGCTGCCATTATATTTCCGCATACAAAAATACCGGCAATTTTAAGATTATTCATCAGTACAACCAATGACTTAGGTGTCAGAATATTCGCTGATGACCACACAGAAACTACGGCAAGCAAAATCGAACTTATTGTTACGAATCTTGCATATTCTGTATTCATTGTACGAAAACTATCCATTGCCTCTATCAGGGTAAATAACAATAAAAAAATAAATGCCCTGGAATGAATCGTGATGGTTATACCCTGTCTCAGTATCAGCAATACAAAAGAAAAAAGTAATACATAGTGCGGAAGAAGATAAGGTATATAGTGCCCCTGTGGTCTTATAATTATTTCTGCATAAACCATGTAAGGAACAATCATAAAGAAACTTTGCAAATTACTTTGTGCAGCCGCAAAAATTGTTATAATACACAAACCCACATAGCCGACTGCATAAATTTGATCAGGAG
>JAHEZC010000072.1:0-6054 GCA_023251275.1 Parafilimonas sp.
TATCAGGCATACCGCGATATACATTTTCCCAGATCTTCGGATGATTATGACCTTGCACTCAGCAGATTGAAGTTTGAAGAATTATTCTTTGCTCAGATTCGGTTAAGTATGGTAAAACTTCAGCGTCACCGTTACAGCAAGGGAGTAGTGTTTGAGAAAGTAGGTGATCTGTTCAATACATTCTATCATACTTATCTTCCGTTCGAATTAACCGGTGCACAGAAAAGAGTGATAAAAGAAATAAGAACTGATGCTGCCCGGGGCCGGCAAATGAATCGTTTATTGCAGGGTGATGTAGGCAGTGGTAAAACAATTGTGGCATTGCTGTCAATGTTGCTCGCAGCGGACAACGGTTTTCAAAGTTGCATAATGGCTCCTACTGAAATTCTTGCACAGCAACATTTCAGCAGTTTAAGTGAACTGTTAAAGGATATGCCTGTTGAGTTGAGATTACTCACAGGAAGCACTAAATCTGCCCAAAGAAAAAAAATTTTAAAGGAACTTTCAGAAGGCTCTGTACATATTATTGCGGGTACCCATGCGGTAATAGAAGAAAAGGTGGAGTTTAAAAATCTTGGACTGGCAATAGTGGATGAACAACATCGTTTTGGTGTAGCACAACGTGCAGAGCTGTGGAAGAAAGCAATTATCCCCCCCCATATTCTTGTCATGACTGCTACGCCTATTCCACGTACCTTAGCCATGACTGCTTATGGCGATCTGGATTATAGTGTGATGGATGAATTGCCACCCGGCCGTAAACCTGTTGCCACGGTGCATCGTACTGAAATGCACAGGGCAGTAGTAATGGAATTTGTGAAAACGCAAATTGATAAAGGCAGGCAGGCTTACATTATTTATCCTTTAATAGAAGAAAGTGAAAAACTCAGCTACGAGGATCTGATGCAAGGCTATGAACAGGTTAAAAGTTTTTTTCCTGAACCCAAATACCGCATCAGCATGGTGCATGGCCGAATGAATGCCGGGCAGAAAGAGGTAAACATGCAACGTTTCGTTTCTCATGATACTCATATAATGGTTAGTACCACTGTTGTTGAAGTAGGAGTAGATGTGCCCAACGCAACGGTCATGGTAATTGAAAGCGCTGAAAAATTTGGCTTATCACAAATGCACCAATT
This sequence comes from Parafilimonas sp., assembly GCA_023251275.1. GTDB lineage: Bacteria > Bacteroidota > Bacteroidia > Chitinophagales > Chitinophagaceae > JAHEZC01. The sequence continues at coordinate 1,140 of JAHEZC010000072.1, forward strand.
GCGTGGGCGGGTGGGCCGGGGAAGTGAAAAGAGTTTTTGCATTCTTTTAACTGCATCTAAAATAAGTAATGACGCAAGGGAACGTCTGATGATTATGTGCTCCACAAATGACGGATTTAAGATAGCAGAAAAAGACCTTGAACTTCGTGGCCCCGGTGATATAGAAGGAACTCGCCAAAGCGGTATGCTTAATTTTAAGCTCGCAAGTATCGTGAACGACAGAGAAACTCTTGAGCTTGCAAAAAATTTTGCAGAAACTATTCTGAGCAGCGATGAAGAGCTTCTTCATACCGAAAACTTACCCATAAAAAACTATCTTGCATCAAAAACAGGAAAAACTCATTGGAGCAAAATTTCATAGACAACATTTATCTTTTTATAAGCGTTATTATTAGTAACTTTTAAAAAAATTCCGGTTGAAACGTTGCACATTATTTCTTACATTTTGTTTCTCTTTTCTTGTTGTTCAAAAAACCTTCGCTCAATATATCGAATTTATCGAAAACAAAGGGCAATGGGACAGCAGGGTAAAATACACAGGAAATATGAACGGCGGTGCATTTTACCTGCAGGAACAGGGGTATAAAGTTGTGTTGCACAATATGGCTGATCTGAAGAAGATTGCAAATTTTTTCAGCGGACATTCTCCTGACTCAGGTGTCGTTACATCAAACGCTAAAAATGCATTATCCACATCACCTGAACTTATTCTTCATTCACATGCCTATAATGTAACTTTTGAAGGTGCATCGTCTCAACCGGATATCGTTCCTGATAAACCTTTAAATACTTACAATAATTATTTTATAGGAAATGATAAAAATAAATGGGCTTCTCATTGCCGGATCTTTCAGGGGGTAACTTATAAAAATCTTTATCCTGGTGTTGATGTAAGATATTACACAGATAAGGGGTCATTAAAGTATGACTTAATTATTAACCCCGGCGCCGATGTCAATAAAATTGCATTACGTTTTGACGGCGTAAACGGTCTTTCCGTAAAAAACGGAAACCTTGTAGTGCAGACATCTGTCGGCGATGTATCAGAATTAAAACCTGTTTCGTTTCAGATAAATGAAAAGGGCAGGGAAAATGTGGACGCAAAATTCGTGTTATCTGGAAATACTGTCCGTTTTAAGTTAGGCAACTATTCAAAATCTTCGACCATTGTGATTGACCCGACGCTTATTTTTTCTACGTTTACCGGCAGTCGTTCTGATAATTGGGGTTATACGGCAACTTTTGATGGTGCAGGAAACTTTTATGCGGGAGGAATTGCATTCAGTGAAGGTTACCAGGTGAGTAATGGTGCTTTCCAGACAGCGTTCCAGGGGGGAGACCAGGCAGAAAATGCCGGCGCTCCCTGTGATGTGGCAATAATAAAATTTGACCCTAAAGGAGCTCAAAGATTGTATGCCACTTATCTTGGCGGCGCAGGTGATGAGCAGCCCCACAGTATGGTTGTTAACAATAATGGTGAATTAATTATAGCCGGAAGAACTACCTCGGAAAATTTCCCATCTACGCAGCCGGTATTCGGATCAGGCGGGGGCTTCGATATTTTTATTTCCAAATTGAGCGCCGACGGCAGTGCGCTTGTCGGTTCAAGAAAATTCGGAGGTGCATCCAGCGATGGCGTAAATATAAGGCCTAAATATCCTACAGGAATTGGAGCGATAACGACGAGAAGAAATTATGGGGATGATGCGAGAAGCGAAGTAATCACGGATAACAATAACAATATTTACCTGGTATCATGCACCCAGTCTGACCTTTTTCCTGTGACACCAAATGCTTTTCGCAAGTCTCTGGGTGGTTTTCAGGACGGTGTATTTGTTAAAACAAATGCAGATCTCAGCACAGTGCTTTGCAGCAGTTATATTGGAGGAAATGGAGATGATGCAGCTTTTGTCCTGGCTATTAACCCGCTCAATAATAATATTTACATAGCAGGCGGAACGTCCAGTACCGACCTTGCAGCTACCGGAGGAAACAACGGGCCTGTTCTGTTTAGTTCGAGCAGGGGAGGTCAATGTGATGGGTTCATATCCATCATCAGTAATGATGGAAGTACACTGATTAAAACATGTTATGTAGGAACATCAGGAAATGATCTTGTGTATGGTGTTCAATTTGATAAATTCGGCTTCCCTTATATCAACGGTACTACCTCTGTTGCTTTTCCGGTTGTGAATGCTGCTTTTAACAGCCAGGCCGCAGGCAAACAGTTCATCACCAAGCTAAAAGCAGATTTAAGCGGAATTGTGTATTCAACGAATTTTGGAAAAGGCCAAAATGCACCCGATATCTCGCCAACAGCATTTCTGGTGGACAGGTGTGAAAATGTATATGTTTCAGGTTGGGGCGGAGGATTAGACAGGGGAGATGGTTATCCAAATGCAGGTACAAGTGGTCTTTCAATTACAGCCAATGCGATACAAAGCAGGACGGATGGGAATGATTTTTACTTCTTTGTGCTCGAAAAAAATGCTGCAAGCCAGTTGTATGGGAGCTTTTTTGGGATTGACGACCAGGGTAACCCCGCTGTTTTAGGTGATCATGTGGACGGTGGCACAAGCCGATTTGACAAGGAAGGTGTAATATACCAGGCTATATGCGCTAATTGTGAGCAAATGGGAGTATTCCCTACTACTCCCGGTGTATGGAGTCCAGATAACCAGGCACAAAATGGTGCACTTTGTAATGAAGCAGCAGTAAAAATTGCTTTTGAACTGGCCGGTGTAGGAACCGGAGTGCGGGCTTCTATAGACGGTGTGCCAAGAGATACATCAGGCTGCATTCCTTTAACCGTTGATTTTGTGGATACATTGGCATTAGGTAAAAAATATATATGGAACTTTGGAGACAACAGTCCGGAAGTAACAACTTCAATTCCTTCTACAAGCCATACCTATAATACAATTGGTACTTTCCGGGTAATGCTTGTATCAATAGATTCGGCAACCTGTAATATTGCCGATACTTCTTATACCAATATAAGGGTCAGGGATGATAAAGCATATATCAGTTTCACATCTCTTAAACTGCCACCATGCGACTCATTAAAATATGAGTTTACAAATACATCAACTTCGCCACCCAATAAACCTTTTGGAATTCAGTCTTTCGAGTGGGTGTTTGGCGATGGTACTACCATCATATCCAATGCTCCCGTTATTATACATAATTACCCCGCGCCGGGAACATATAATGTAGTACTGCGCCTGAATGATACCATTTATTGCAATGCGCCTGACTCTGCTACAGCACAGATAAGGATTGCCGTCAATGTAAAAGCGCAATTTGAAACGCTGCCTTTTGGCTGTGTTCCTTATGATGCAGTTTTTAATAATATATCTATTGGAGGTCAACAGTTTTTATGGGATTTTGGCGATGGTACTACCTCAACAGAAATAAGCCCTTTGCACCGGTATGATAATGTCGGAAGCTATACAATAAAACTAATAGCCGTAGATGCTGCCACATGTAATATAACGGATAGTACCGTGTTTTCTATTACTGTTAGCCCTAATCCCGTAGCAGATTTTATCGTTACACCTCAGCCGCCTAAAGAAAATACAGCCCTTACATTCATTAACAGTTCAACAGGCGCAACACTTTACAAATGGCTTTTTGGTGATGGGGATACCCTGGTGACACGAAATCGTGATTCAGCCATTACTCATCTTTACAATAAATCGGGTTCATACCTTGTATGCCTGATTGCATACAATGATGCGGGGTGCACAGACACAGTATGCAAGGGAGTAGATGCTATAGTTATTCCGCTTGTTGATGTTTCCAATGCATTTACGCCCAACGGAGATGGCATCAATGACCAGGTAAAAGTGCGGGGTTATGGCATTGACAAAATTATATGGAGGATATATAACCGCTGGGGCGCCCTTGTGTTTCAAACTGCTGATTTCAACGAAGGATGGAATGGTTATTACAAGGGAAAGCTACAGCCGCAGGAAGTGTACAATTATATATTAGATGTAACATTCACAGATGGTGCAAAATATCAGAAAAAAGGGGATATTACACTGCTGAGATAGATGTAAGGCTTTATGAAAAAGATCAGATCAATAAATAAAATACTCATCATTATGCTGTCGGGTATTGTGAGTGTAAACGTATGCGCACAGGATCTGCATTTTTCTCAATACTTTAATTCTCCTTTGTTAATAAATCCTGCGAACACAGGCTTTGCTCCTGATGTTGACTGGCGTGTGGGAATCAATTACAGGAATCAATGGGCGAGTGTAACTCCAAACCCCTACAAAACAATGGCTGCATGGGGCGATGCGCAGTTGTTCAGCAACAGGTTTGAGAATGGCTGGCTTGGAGTTGGGGGTTCTTTATTGCGGGATGTTGCAGGAAGCGGAGGTCTTACGTCCACAAGGGCCTTTGGTTCTGTGGCCTATCATCAATTGCTCGGATTAACCAGTTTACTTAGTGGTGGCTTCAATATTGGTATCGTGCAAAAAAGGATTGATTTAACCAAACTTACTTTCGATAACCAGTGGAACGGTAAATTTTTTGATGTAAATGTTTCCCCGGGCGAACCATTTGCTTTTTCTTCAGTTGCATATTTCGATTTGCAGGCAGGGCTTAATTATGCCTGGTTTCCTTCGGATGATACCTGGGTCAATCTTGGTTTCAGCGCCGCACATATTAATCGTCCAAAAGAATCCTTTTTTTCTAATAGTGTTGTTGACCCGAGCCTGGAAATGCGGCTTACATTTTTCCTCAATGGTACTTTTAAGCTGAATAATCAATGGATTGTAAATCCGAATGTATATGTGAGTAAAATGGGAAATGCTTACGAAACTGTATTGGGGATGAATGCTCATTATAATTTAAGCGGGGACGGCAATACACAATTGATCGGCGGTCTTTATCTGCGTATGAA
>JAHEZC010000072.1:6064-8651 GCA_023251275.1 Parafilimonas sp.
AATGGAATGATCTTAGCCTGACCATTAATTATGATGCCACTACTTCTTCACTTGGAACCTATAACCAGACAAGGGGCGCTTATGAATTATCAATCGTGAAAACAGGAATTTATAGTTCAGGAAAAAGCCTCAAATGCCCGGTACCTAAATTTTAAAGCCCCGCCAACAGCAGGGCTTCAGGATTATGAGGGATATTTATAGTGATTCGGTGCTTTCACCATCCATTTTGAAAGTGTAACCACCTTGCTTGTAGTATTTCCTGTATTTATCTGAAACTTCTTTGGCCTGTTTGTTTCCATTGAGATATAGATCGCCATTATCCTTCCATTCGATTTTATAACCTTTCTTCTTATCAATCAATCCATCTTTTTCCAGTGAATCAGTAAATTCTTTGTACTGCTGTATTTCCTGCTTTGCTTTGTCTATACTTTCCCTTGCATTTTTCATCGCATCTGCAATTTGCTGGTTCAGTTTTTCACTGTTGAATTGCTCTTTGAATTCTTTGCTGTTGAATTTTTCCTGCATCTCCTTCATTTGCTCATCTATTTTCCTCAAATCAACTTTCTTCATTTCTTCTTCAGCTTGTTTCAGCGATTTGTCCACATCAACCCTGATCTGTTCCCAGTCCACTTTTTTTGCGGACTCTGCAATTTCTTTACTCATTCTGTCAAAATCAATTTCAGATAATGCTTCTTTAATTTCTTTGTTAACATCTATATGAAGATTTTGTAACTGCTCGTTAAGCTTTTCCATGGCTATGTCAAGCTGCTTCATACACTCATCCAGATCCTTCATTCTAAGTTCATCTTTATCATTCTTAGATAATCCGGGTCGGGATGTATCTCCTGAGCCGGAGTAATTGTCATGTGCAGAGTCTTTTTGTTTTGTTCCCGGTAATTGCCAGGCACAAAAAGAAAGAGTAATAACAAGGAAACTGCCCACCAGGTAAGGCTTCCGATTTTGGTTCGCATTTTTCATGATTTATTTTTTGTGATTAAAAATTAATTTACGAATTACTTCGTATCAAATATACGATTGACTTCGTATTTTGTTACAGCACCAGCAGGGATTTAATAAAATTTAACAAATGATCATTGATTTTGAAATACTGGTTATTCCCGGTAAAACAGATAGTTTTTTGATAAAACATTCTTCCTGACTTCTGATGTCTGCATATTATTTTTACAAAAAAAATTTCCATGAATACGGTAATGGAGAAAAATAGGGTAAATGCCGAACACTTTCATCGTTTCAAAGAAATAGTAGGTGAACTATATGTGCTGGCAGACGAAGAGAGCTTACAACATTTCGGACATGATGAAACTGAGAATTTGCTTTACCCGCCTGAAGTGGTTTTGAAACCACGCACTTCTCAGGAGATAAGCGCAATAATGAAAATTTGTAATGAAGACAAGATTCCGGTTACCCCGCGGGGAGCCGGAACGGGATTAAGCGGCGGGGCGATACCTCAGTTTGGCGGAGTATTGATTTCTATGGAGCGCATGAATTCTATTATTAATATTGATGAGAGGAATCTACAGGTGACCACAGAGCCAGGTGTCATTACACAGGTGCTTCAGAATGCGGTAAAAGAGAAAGGCCTTTTTTACCCCCCTGATCCAAGCAGTCGCGGTTCCTGCTTTATCGGCGGCAATATTGCCGAAAACAGCGGTGGGCCGAAGGCAGTGAAATATGGTGTGGTAAAGGATTATGTACTGAATTTGGAATTGGTTTTACCCACCGGTGAAATTATCTGGACGGGTGCAAATGTTTTAAAAAATTCTACAGGCTACAATCTTACGCAACTTGTGGTAGGCAGTGAAGGTACGCTCGGCATTGTAACAAAAATCGTATTGAAACTTATTCCGTTTCCAAAATATGATCTGTTGATGCTGGTACCTTTTCATTCGTTGGAAAAAGCAAGCGAAGCTGTGAGCGCTATCTTCCGTGCTGGTTTTATGCCAAGTGCGATGGAGCTTCTCGAAATAGATGCACTCAAAATTGTAAGCGGCATGGTGGATAGCCACGTTGTACCGGTAACCGATGATATTGCAGCGCATCTTATCGTTGAAGTTGATGGGAATAATATGGATGTGCTGATGGGTGAAATGGAGGCCATTGCAGCATTACTGCAGGAATATGAAGCAGGTGAAATATTTTTTGCTGATGATGCACAGCAGAAAGCAGAGTTGTGGAAAATGAGAAGACTGGTGGCGGAATATGTGAAAGCAAGCGGTTATGCAATAGAAGAAGATGCGGTAGTGCCCCGGGCTGCATTGCCTGATCTTATCCGGGGAATAAAAGAATTAGGCAGGCAACATGATTTTGAGGCTGTATGTTTTGGCCATGCAGGAGACGGTAATTTGCATATCCGGATAAAAAAAGAAGGGTTGACAAGCAGCTTTGGAAATCAAGAAATGTTACCGGCATTGCGTGCGTTATTTGAGCATATAAAAAGCCTTGGCGGAACTATCAGCGGAGAACACGGAATCGGTATTGTGCAAAAAAGTTTTATGGATATTATGTTTGATGAAGCAGCTTTTCGCCTGATGCGTGGAATAAAAAAGACATTTGATCCTAACAATAT
>JAHEZC010000596.1 GCA_023251275.1 Parafilimonas sp.
ATATTTTTATCAAAGAAGTGCGCAAAGAAATCACTGTAAAAGCCGGGCAAAAATGCACGGCAATACGAAGAATTTTTGTGCCTGCCGATAAATTGAAAGATGTGCACCTTGCTCTCGGCAAAGCTTTATCACAAACAGTGATCGGTAATCCATTGAATGAAAAAGTGAGAATGGGTGCTCTTGCAGGGCAATCACAACGCGATGAAGTGAAAGGACAAATTCAGAAATTACTGGCATCATCGCAGATTATTTATGGCTCACTTGACGGGGTGGAAGTAGTTGATGCCGATGCAATAAAAGGTGCATTCATAAGTCCGGTATTATTACTAAATGAAAATCCTTTGCAAACAAAAGAAGTGCATGAGGTGGAAGCATTCGGCCCTGTATCAACACTGATGCCTTATCATTCAATTGATGAAGCCATTCATCTTTCCAGAATGGGCAAGGGCTCATTATGTTCAACCATTGTTAGTGCAAATGATAAAATCTCAAAGCAATATGTGCTTGGCGCAGGCTCGCATCACGGAAGAATTTTAGTGTTGAATAATGATTGTGCAAAAGAAAGTACGGGTCATGGATCTCCTCTCCCATTGCTGGTGCATGGCGGCCCGGGTCATGCAGGAGGTGGTGAAGAGCTGGGCGGTGTGCGTGGCGTAAAACAGTATATGCAGCGGGTTGCTGTGCAGGGATCGCCAACGACAATTACAGCTATCAGTAATGTATATCAACCGGGAGCAAAACAAACGGAAGATATCATTCATCCTTTTCAGAAATATTTTGAAGATCTGCAGATAGGTGACACTTATACTTCAGCAAAACGTACTATCACAGAAGCTGATATTGCAAATTTTGCCAATCTTAGCTGGGATCATTTTTATGCACACACGGATCATACTTCTCTGGAAGGAACATTGTTTGAAAAACCGGTAGCTCACGGTTATTTTATTTTGAGCGCAGCCGCAGGCCTGTTTGTTGATGCAAAAAAAGGCCCGGTTTTATTAAACTATGGAATTGATGAATTGCGTTTTACCAAACCTGTTTATGCCGGAACAACCATAAGCGTTAAACTTACTGTGAAAGAAAAAATACAACAGGATAAGAAAAAGGAAGATGATATAGCCAAAGGAATAGTAAAATGGTATGTGGAAGTATATGATGAAACGAATGAAACTATAGCAGTGGCTACGATCCTGACGATGGTAAAGCTAAGAGAAAATGGGTAAATAAAGATTACTGCTTAATTTTAATGTTGAATTGACGAAAGACGGAATAGCAGAGTTTTAATAAGAATGGAATTTTATTTTTTCTCTTTCCATATTCTTTACCTTTTAGCTTTCAAATTTTTTGCAAATGGTAGTAGAAGTAAAAGACATACAGGAAGGCTACGTAAAAGCCGAAACACATAAACAAGTTACAACCATAGAATTTTTTCATCCGCAAAGTAATTCTTTACCCGGAAAACTGTTGGCCGACCTTGCACACGAAATTACTTATGCGGGTAATGATGCAGATGTGCGTGTAATTATTCTCCGCTCTGAAGGAAGCAAGGTATTCTGTGCAGGTGCATCTTTCGATGAACTGGCAAACATTAAAGATGAAAATGAAGGCATGCATTTTTTCAGCGGTTTTGCAAGTGTAATAAATGCCATGCGCAAATGCCCCAAATTTATTATTGCACGTGTTCATGCAAAATGTGTGGGAGGCGGTGTAGGATTAGTTGCTGCTGCTGATTACGCCATTGCGGTGGAGGGCGCCGAAATAAAGCTCAGCGAACTTTCAATCGGTATTGGCCCATTTGTAGTAGGACCGGCGGTAGAAAGAAAAATCGGAATATCTGCCTATAATCAATTGGCAATAGATGCTGCATTATGGCGCAATGGTGATTGGGCGAGACGTAAAGGATTGTATGCAGAACTGCATTCATCAACAGAAAGTATGGATGAGTCTATAATAAGATTATCTGATACACTCGTTCATTCTAACCCCGATGCGATGGCGGAAATGAAAAAAATTTTCTGGCATGGCACAGACCATTGGGATCATTTGCTGCATGAAAGAGCAGCTATCAGCGGAAGGCTTGTATTAAGTAACTACACAAAAGAATTTATACAAAAATTCAAACAAAAAAAGCCATCAGTTTAATACAAAAAAAATCAGCAAATGCATTTTTATTTTGCACCATCTTTCTTTCCTGCAATTGATAAACTTTAGGGTTCATTTTATTTCATATACATTATCTGACGCATCCACATCAGCATCATACAGGCTGCCCAGTACGATTCTTCTTACAGGTTTATCCGCAATAAAGTCAAGTGTAAAAGT
>JAHEZC010000073.1 GCA_023251275.1 Parafilimonas sp.
TACAAAAAATGAAGTGTATGCATTACCCTTGCCATCAAACTCTGTATGCAATGGTCCAAGACCGGGCTTCTGCACCTCTCCATGCAAAGCAGCTTCATATTTTACAACAGGTATGCCGCCATATTCACCATCGAATGTCTTATCCGCTATCGCTTTCTGCAGCTTTTCAAAACTGAATACAGGGATAAGCGCTGCCAGTTTCCCTGAACCAACAATATATTCTCCCGTAGGATCAACATCGCAGCCATGCGGAGATTTGGGACAGGGAATAAAATAACAAAGACCGGGCAGTGATTTTGCATCAAGCACATTCACTTCTGTTTCCATGGTGGATTTGGAAGTATGTGATTTTTCATCATACACATTATGCGCATACTTTACAGTTTGCTTTTGCGCTTTGCCTTGTGCAAGATATTCTTCCGCCTTTTTCCAGTTCACGGCAAGAATGAAATCTTTATCTCTTTGCGATGCATTTACTTCAAGCAAAGTATTTGCCTGCTCACTGTTATAACAGGAGAAAAAGAACCAACCCGTAGAAGGCCCTTTGCCTGCATGCGCCAGGTCGAAATCCACACCAGGCAACAAAAGCTGAAATGCAAGTTTCATATTTCCGTCATTTTTATCAACACTCACAAAACTTATCGTGCCTTTAAAATTTTGTTTGTATGTGTTGATGGGAACGTCGCCATTGGTATTGTCCATTGGTAAGCTGAAGCGTGTGCCTGCAACAATGTATTCACTGTTTTCAGTAGTGAATGGGGAGGAGTGATTACCGCCACTGTTGGGAAGTTCAAGAATTTCAGCCGTGCGGAATGTGCTCAGATCAATCCGTGCCACACGCGGCGTATTATTGGCATTCGCAAAAACCCACTTGCCATCAATATCGCCACCTGTCTGAGATAGTTCGGGATGGTGCTGATCATCCCACGGCACATAACCATGTGAAGTGTTCAGCATCGGTTTGGTTTCTTCGCTGTATCCCCAACCACTTTCAGGATCGGCAGCGAAGATCGGGATCACCCGAAGCAACCGCCCAGATGGAAGTCCATACACAGCCATTTGCCCGCTGAAACCTCCTGACACAAAATTATAATACTCGTCGTATTTGCCCGGCGCCACATAAGCTTTCTGCGCCGCATCACCGCTTACGGCGCTTGCTGCATTCTTTGGCCTGCACCCATATATGCTCCAAAGCATAGCGACAATCAGTACGACGATAACATTTGATTGAATCTTTTTCATAAAAGTTTGTATTTAAGTTTAGCTACAGATTTTTCACGTTTCGCTTCTCCCCTTTCACGTTTATTGCACTCCATCGTTTTTCCGCATAAACTCGAGAAGGCTGCGTGCATCATCATCACTCAGGTTTTGATTCGGCATTCTCACAAGACATATCTCGAGTTGCGCCTGCGCTTCAGGATCTTTGGTAATCATTTCATCTGTGTTGGTAACAAAATTCATGATCCACACGGGTTCCCGTCGTGTGGTAACACCAGCCCAACCGGGGCCTACCAATTTTTCATTCGTGAGTTTGTGGCACGCAGAGCATTTTACATCATATACTTTTTTTCCTGCGTCTGCCATAGCTGCATTCAAATGTTCGCCGACATCTACTTTAGTGAATTTTCCTTCACCTCGTTTTGGATCATAAGAAGGATTCCCGCTTGCTGCTTTATTTTCCGCGGATGCATCTGGTGTTGATTCTTTATTGCCTGTGCCGCTGCACGCAAACAGCAATGTGCCAAGTGTACTGATAATGATAATTTTTTTCATAATGCTTAATTTAAAATGCAGTGCAAGGTTACACTGAGGGAAAGAGGAATTTTATGCGCAGAATCATAATTGCATATAATGCCGGATGAACAAAAAATAATTTATTCATATTCAATACTTTTTCATTCAAAGCATGATTACAATCATATTTTCAGATGCCGGGTATCATGCACGCATAATGGGGTTGCCGATAGTTTTGATATTTGAAAAACTTCAAATCCATTGTTATGATGATTGATATTGACCTTCTGCTTGCATGGGGCGCCACTTATAAAAAAGTGTCAGCAGGAGAAATCATTTTCAGGGAAGGAACACAGGCATCATTTTATCACCAGCTTGTCAGCGGAAGAGTGAAATGGGTGAATATAACTGATGACGGCAGGGAATTTATACAGGTGATCGCGGAGCCGGGTGAATGTTTTGGAGAATTTCCCATGTTTGACGGTGAGCCTTATGCAGCATCCGCTTTTGCTGAAGAAGATTCAATCATTATACGTTTGCATCAATATACCTTTCACCAGTTATTGAAAGAATATCCTGAGATACATTTCAAATTCTCCGCGATGCTGACGCAGCGGCTGCGTTTCAAATTTATGCTGCTGAAAGAAATCGCCTGCAGTGATCCTGCACACAGGATTGAAACGTTGTTGAATTACATGAAAAAATCAGCGAAAAATATCTGCCCCAAATGCAGTAAAGTTAATCTCACAAGGCAGCAAATCGCTGATATGACAGGACTGCGTGTAGAGACCGTAATACGTACCATCAGGCATTTACACGACAAAGGCGCTTTAATGATACAGAGAGGTAAAGTATTTTGCTGATATGATTTCAATCATACAAGGGAACAGATACCATTTATATTTTGCAAATAAAATTTGATGAACATTTCGCTTCACGGATGGATTCGCATCTCGCTGTTTAACCTGTTGGTTGTTGCTTTTCTGGGAATGATATTACGCTATAAAATTGCTTTTCCGCTTCCCCTTGTTGAACAGAAGCATATACTGGAAGCTCATTCACATTTTGCTTTCGCCGGCTGGATATCGCAGGCGCTGATGACTCTGGTCATTGCTTATCTATCAAAGCACGTGGTGAGAATTTCTTATAAAAGATACGAGGTATTGCTATCTGCCAACCTTCTTTGCGCTTATGGCATGTTGTTCAGCTTCCCGTTTGAAGGATATGGGATCATTTCCATCATTTTCTCCACTTCCTCTATCCTTACCGCTTATGCATTTGTTATAATTGTATGGAGAGACCTAAATAAAATCACTGAAAATTCAGTGACTGTTCCCTGGCTGAAAGCATCGCTTGTATTCAATGCATTTTCTTCATTAGGCGCTTTCGCTCTTGCTTTCATGATGGCAAATAAGATTACACATCAAAACTGGTATCTGCTTGCAGTTTATTTTTTTCTGCACTTTCAATACAATGGTTGGTTCTTCTTTGCATGCATGGGACTGATAAGTGAAAAAATTCCTATTAACATTCTTTCAGCAACATTGCGTAAAAAAATATTTTACCTGTTTGCCTTTGCCTGTGTGCCTGCATATTTCCTGTCGGTATTGTGGCTGGATTTACCTTTTTGGATATATGCTATTATAGTCGCTGCTGCTTTGGCTCAGGTGATTGGGTGGAGTTTATTTGTACAAAAAATTATCCCCGGGAGGAAAATGATTTTTTATAGTGCGCATAACATCATTCGCCTGCTCTTATTATTTTCAGCAGCAGCACTCTCTGTAAAACTGTTACTCCAATTGGGTTCTACCATTCCATCCCTCAGTACATGGGCTTTTGGTTTCAGGTCAATCGTCATCGGATACCTCCATCTTATTTTGCTTGGAGTGATCACATTATATCTTCTCTTTGATATTATGTATGAAGGCTTCATGCCGGTAAATAAGAAAACTATCAGGGGCGTGATGATTTTTGCATGCAGCATTATTGTAAACGAATTGTTGCTTATGACCCAGGGACTTGCTGATATCAGCTATCATAGTGTTCCGTATGCTAATGAATTATTATTTGGCGCAGCATGTGCGATGTTTATAGGATTACTCATCTTACTTTTGGGGAAAAACAGTCGGCCTGATGAACTGGTTCCTTCCAGCATATAGATCTATTCTCATTCATACTTAAACTCTTGCTTTATGTAAGACTGCTGGCCCGCAGCGGAGGCTTGAGCAGAGCAGCGAAAAATTTTTTGTTGATAAGTGATCAGCAATGGCTAAAAGCAACAAATATCAGTTTCATATTCCGGTAACCGCTATATTTTTGCTGAAGACAGCACCAACTAAGCAGCAAAAAAAACTATATTTAATTCCCGATGTATCATGCTAAAATTCTTCTTGTGTCATTACTATCTTTTCTTTTCGGATGCAGGCCATCTGACAAATCAAAGGTTTTCAAAATAGAGGATGGCGTTGCTTACTATCGTGACGAGGCCATAAGACTGAGTGATGCAAAAAGTTTCGGGGCGCTTAATGAGCATTACGCAAAGGATAAAAACCATGTATGGTATTGTGATACCTACCGCAGCGGACAGGGTTATTTTTCAACAAAACGAAACCGCATCACTGCAATCGAAAAGGCTGACCCCACCACATTCAGAATTTTCCAGAACGGCTATGCCAGGGATAAGGCAAATATATTTTTTGAAGGGGTATTCTTTCCAGTAAAAGATATCAATTCATTTCAGATACTTGATTACAGTTTTGCAAAAGACCGCCTCAGCGGTTATTATATGCAGGCAGAAATTCCGGGAAGCGATGGCAGCACATTTGCCGGTTTAGACAATCACTATTCAAGAGATAGCAGTCATATTTTTTATTCAACTATCGGGCCTGGTGGCGCAGTGACATCCATTTCGGTACAGCATGCCGACGTTGCAAGCTTTACCCTTTTAGAAAACCGGACTGACAGCGCAGATGCTACGGATAAAGGTGCTGTTTACCTGAAAGGGGAAAAAGTGAAGAAGTAAGCGTGCGTTATAAAGATTCAAAGCGCTTTGAAATAAGTTAACTTTATCTTATTTAAATTCAAAAGACATTCACTGTAAAATAAAATGAACAAAATGAAACTAAAAGCCTCTGAAAGAATTGTCATTTTTGCGTTGATAATTTTAAGTTGTAATCAGGCCACACAACAAACATCTTCCACTGAATTTCCTGCTGCCGATGCCATTTACTATGACGGGGACATTTTAACGATGGAAGGCGACAGTGCTAACTATGCAGAGGCAGTTGCCATAAAAAATGGTCAAATCATTTTTACAGGACCTAAATCGGAAGCTGAAAAATTCCGGGGTGACAGTACAAAAATGAATGATCTGAAGGGTAAAACCATGATGCCCGGTTTTATTGATCCGCACCTGCATCCGATACTGGGATCCGTAGTTTTAAATACAAAATTTGCTACTCCATTCGATTGGGTTTTTCCCTGGGGGAAGGTGAATGCTGTTCGTGGCCATGACGCTTTTATAGCCAAAGTAAAGGAATACAATGCAGCTTTAAAAAATCCCGCCGAGTTGCTGATTGTGTGGGGCTACATGCAGCCTTTTGATGGCAACATGTCCCGCAGGGAATTAGATTCAATTTCTGCTATACGGCCAATCATTATTTGGCATTATTCTACTCATGAAATGTACCTGAATACTGCGGCGCTTAAA
Source organism: Parafilimonas sp. (assembly GCA_023251275.1). Lineage (GTDB taxonomy): Bacteria > Bacteroidota > Bacteroidia > Chitinophagales > Chitinophagaceae > JAHEZC01. The sequence goes on from JAHEZC010000073.1 coordinate 5,444, forward strand.
TCATTGGGTATTACGGAAGCTGCAACAAAAGCTAATAAACAGGTATCTTATGACCAGGGCAGGTTTTGGGAAGCAGGTTTTTTTGAAATAGTCATACCCAAATTAGCACCTGCTATTATGAATGACAGTGTCATGAAAGTTGCCATGGAAAAGTTTCGTGAGGTTACACATCTTGGCGGCGTCACGACTGTAGGCGATATGGCTACCGGCGTAACCGGCAGTCTTTCTGCCGATTTGAAATTTATTGAGAATGGGTTAGAAAATGATCAAACTCCTTTCCGCATCCAGTTAACGCCTGACGTTAATACGCTAAACCTTGTTATGGGCGGTGATTACAGTAAAACGCTTGCTGCAGTGAAAGAATTTGAAAAAAAAGGTACAGCTCATATTGCAGCAGGGCATAGCGTAAAACTATTTGCCGACGGAGCATTTTTTAGTGAAAATTTCCAGGTGCTGCCTCCGGGATATTCAGATGGTCACGAGGGATCATGGATTATGCAACCTGACCGTTTGAAAAAAAGTATAAAATTCTGGTGGGATTCTTCTGACTACACCATTCACATACACTGTAACGGTAGCGAGGGACTTGCAGTAATTCTCGACGAATTAAAAAAGTTAGAGAAAGAGCACCCGAAACAGGACCACCGGCTAACCATCGAGCATTTCGGGCAATCTTCAGCCGAACAATCTCAACAAATTGCTTCATCAGGTGCAGTTGTATCTGCCAACCCGTACTATCTTTATTCAATGGGCGATAAATTCGCCGCCGGAAATCTCGGACAGGAAAGAGCATCGCAAATGGTACGCCTTGGTTCATTGCTTAAAGCGAAAGTGCCTTTTGCGCTTCACTCAGATTTTACCATGGCCCCTTTACAACCTTTGCTATTAGCATGGATTACCGTAAACCGGGTAACTGCCGATGGTACTTTAATGGCATCGGAAGAAAAGATACCTGTGTACAATGCATTACAGGCCATTACCTGTAACGCCGCTTTTGTATTGCGCCTGGAAAAAGAAACTGGCAGTATAAAAACCGGGAAAAAAGCTGATTTTGTAATATTAGCAGAAAACCCGATGAAAGCAGATCCTATGAAAATTAAGGATATAAAAATTCTGGAAACAGTTTTTGAGGGAAAATCTTTCCCGGAGAATTAGTACTTATAAAACACAAAATCCACCCGCAGCCCTTGTTTCGCTGAAGACACAGGAAATGGCGAGGACGAGAAAGGAGTGCTAAAATCCACTACGGTACAGCATGTCGACGTTGTAAGCTTTACTCATAACGTGACTGACAGCGCAGATGCAACAGATAAAAATGTTTTTTATTTTAAAGGAAAAAAGTGAAGAAGTAAGCGGTTCCGCCATGCCTAAGGGTGAGGTTTTCACTGTTGTGTCATTTAAACGTTCGGATGTATCAGCAACAAATATTGAAAAGTACTAGGGCAGCGCTTCCTGTCATAGACTGGGTTTCATTTAAACTTCGTAGGATTCCCCGGAACATTACGAAGAGCGGGGCCTCGCCGCAATAAGCTACCATAGTGTTCCGTATGCAAATGAATTATTATTTGGCGCAGCATGCATCATGTTTACGGGAGTATTGATTTTTAATTTCAACCGTCGCTAACTTTAATGCTGGAGCAAGCTGACAATTGTCATGTGGTTTAATAACAGCCATCATCAGTGCTGCAGTTCAGCTCATTTAGTTTTGAAAAATATTTTTATATGTCGTCCATCATCACTATCACACTTAATCCGTGTATTGATAAAAGTGCATCTATTGCTTCGCTGAAGCCAGAGAAAAAATTAAGATGCAGTAAACCGAAATATGAAGCGGGCGGAGGTGGTATCAATGTAAGCCGTGCCATTCGGAAATTAGGCGGTGATTCCATTCCCATATTTCCCGCCGGTAGTTATACCGGAACACTCCTCACTGATTTATTAATACAGGAAAATATTCATCCCGTCATTATTAACATCAAAGAATATACAAGAGAAAACTTTATGGTGGTTGATGAAGCGACGAATAATCAATATCGCTTCTGCATGCCAGGGCCTGTGCTGGAAGAATCTGAATGGCATGCCTGTCTCAAAGCAATTGAATTAATTAAAGATGCGGAATATATTGTTGCCAGCGGCAGCCTGCCACCGGGTGCTCCTGTTGATATTTTTGGCCGCATAGCACAGATATCAAAATCCAAAGGAGCAAAATTTATTCTCGATACTTCAGGTGAACCATTGAAACATGCTTTGGAACAAGGCGTCTATTTGTGGAAACCAAATTCGGGTGAACTAAGCGCTTTATCCGGCACAGAAGAATTAACAACTGAAACAGCAATACAGGCTGCAAAAAAAATTATAGCAGAAAAAAAATCGGAGATCATTGTTGTTTCATTGGGAGCAGCGGGAGCTATTCTTATTACTGAAAATATTACGCAACGATTTAATACACCTTTGGTAAAACGCAGAAGCACGGTGGGTGCTGGAGATAGTATGGTAGCCGGAATTGTGTTAAGTCTTTTAAAAAACAAGTCACTGCCTGATGCAGTTTTGTATGGTGTGATGTGTGGTACTGCCGCCACCATGAATCCCGGAACGGAATTGTGCAGGCTGGAAGATGTGGAACAGTTGTACAACAATGCTGTTCATCTTTGAGTAGTGAACAACCTCTAAAGAAAAAATTTCTTCATGTGCTTATTCAATAAAAAAAAACAGTAAGGCTTCTGTTAAGAAAATCAAATAATATTTATGGATTTCCACAACTCTTCTACTGTTATTATCGCACTCATAGTATCCAATATTGTTTCATTATTCATATTATGGTGCAGTTGGAAAAAACCAGGCATAGCGAGGTTCCTTTTTTTTCTCCTGTTTACCTGGGCATCTTTTACCAACGGCAGTTATTCACTTACCAAACCACAGGTTTATATCGAGTACGCAGATTTTGCATTGCTGTCCATGTATAAAAATTTTATTCTTGGTTTTTTCAGCCAGCACATTACCATTCTTGTTTTTACAGTAGCTGTATCCCAGTTTTTGATTGGTGTCTCCATGCTTATGAAAGGAATTATTTTTCGAGCAGGTTGTTGGGGAGGCATCATTTTTCTTATCAGTATTCTTCCGCTTGGTTTGGGTGCAGGAGCTCCTTCAACGTTGTTAATGGCTGCAGGTTTATTCCTTTTATGGAGAAAAAATATCAGCAATTAT
>JAHEZC010000597.1 GCA_023251275.1 Parafilimonas sp.
AGGCAAAAGCCCTGATGACTTTAAAAATTTCGCAGAAAAAAAAGGGTTTTTAAAAAATGGAAAATTAGTCAATGGAGTAAAGGCAGGAGAAATTGTAAAATGGTTAAAGGATGATTTTGAATTGGGTCATGGGCATGCTATGGCTTTATTTGCTTTATTTAAAAGAATAAAAAAAGAAGGGGATTGATGCCTGATACCTTGCCAACAATTTAAAATGATGAACACTGGAACTACTGTTCCTTTGAAACTTGCCCGTCTAAAGTGGATGCTGCGGGATATTATGGTCCGCTACATTGTTTTTGCCTTAAAGATTCTGCGGGACTGAAACCTTTAATGGTATTAGGCTGTGTTTACCCGCCAATTGGATAGGCGAAAGAGAAATTTATTTTGACAATTTACTTCTTCGGCCACTCAAAGCTTTTTACCCACGAATAAAAATCATTTACCTTAGTTTGGTTCTTTACAATCCAATCTTCGGAATCTTTTTCTGAATTCATCAAAATGATATTTACCAAAACCTCCGTGTAATCTTTTTGTTTCAGATCATAAAAAAAAGGAGCATAAAATTTCCAATAAAATCCTTTATTCTTTTTGCTGTCAGATAAAAAATTAAAAAGTCCCTGCAATTGAAACGACAATTTCTTTTGGGTATCGTCTAAATGCAGTGTATCCATTATCTCTGGTGAAGCTGCTAATAATGATAAGCCCAGTTCCGCTGCAGAAAAATTATTTTCTTTTGCCTGTGATAACAATGATGAAGGGATATAAATAGTAAAATTTTTTGTAGTTGAATCTGATTTTGTATTTGGCGTGAGCGATGACTGAATAAAGGCTGAGCATTCTGCAGATCGTTTTGTTTTTTGTTCTGCAATGCACAATACACATGCAGCAAGAACAGCCGGAATTTTATTCTCATTTGCAAGCATCTTGTATTGCCAGTAATTAGATCCTGCATGTAAGGGCTTTAACGTTACAGCTTTTTGAAAATTATCAAGTGCAGGTTTGTCCTTAGAGGGATTTTCAAAATAATAAGTTACTCCTAAATTAAAATAAAGTAAATAAAAATCAGGAAATTTCTTTATACCATCTTTATAAATTTCTTCTGCCTTTCCGGGCTTTTTTACATCATCGTAAACAGAGCCAAGCGTTACATATACATTCTTTAAAATATTTTCAGAGACATTCATACCAATTAATTTATTACCGATTAAAATTGCCGAATCATATTTTCCGGCAATATAACAGGTATAAGACATTTCATATAGCGCTCTTGGATGATCTGCATCTGCGGCAAGCGCCTCGTAGTATAAACCGATGGCTTCGTCATATTTACCTGCATCATGAAGTTTGATGCCTTCTTCAACAAGCTGTTCGGCTTTATTTGCATCCTGTGCAAAACCACAGATAGTGCAGACAGCAATAAAAACAGTCAGTATAAATTTCTTTTTCATAAAACAGCTTAGAGTGAGATGAAATGGCAGTTTAAATTACATAAAAAAATTAAAGTTTTTTGCATCAGAAAAATCCAGATGAAAATTTTTGTTGAGTAACTCAAATTTTGAATGGTTGCTTTTGGAAGCGCGCAACCGCGGCTTTGTTAAGTTTGTCTTCTGAGTGAGATCACTGTAGTCCTTTGGGATTTTTTCACCCCGATTCTTTCATCTCAATAATTCTTCCTACATTTTCTCCATAATTCATTTTTATGAATACCCAACCAATTCCTGCTGCGGCCTCCAAACGATTGCTGTCACTCGATTTTATGCGTGGTTTTATCATGGTCTTTCTTGCACTCGAAAGTACACGTCTTTACTTCGAACTCAATTATGCTTCAAAAGGAACTTTCATCAACGGCCTTGTGCAGCAGTTCTTCCATCATCCGTGGCATGGCCTGCACTTCTGGGACCTCATACAGCCCGGCTTCATGTATATAGCCGGAGTTTCACTCGCATTGTCACTGCAAAGGCAACAACAAGCAGGCGTGCCATGGAGACAGTCATTTATAAAAGCATTGAAGCGCTCGGGCTGGTTATTTTTCTGGGGTGTGCTCAACTACCTCGTTCATGATGATGGTGCCTGGTTTGAATTTTCCAATGTGCTTACCCAATTATCTTTCACTTTGTTGGTCACCTTTCTTATTTTCAGATGGAGTGCAACTGCACAGATTTTAGTATGTGTTGGCTTTTTATTGCTGCGTGAGGCATTGTACCGCTTCACACATATACCCGGCTTTGATCAGCCATTCACCAACCAGCACAATTTCGGTAACTATATGGAGCTTGTACTTGTGGGCAGAATTAATCCTGAA
>JAHEZC010000598.1 GCA_023251275.1 Parafilimonas sp.
TTATCTTTTTTTCTATCTCATTCGCCAGCTCAGGATTATCACGCAGCAAATCTTTCACTGTGTCACGGCCCTGTCCGAGCTTATTACTATCATAGCTGAACCAGCTTCCGCTTTTTTGTATAATACTGAGCTCCACGCCCATATCAATGATTTCTCCCAACTTGCTGATGCCTTCTCCAAAAATGATGTCGAACTCAGCGCTTCTGAAAGGCGGCGCCACTTTATTCTTCACCACTTTTACTTTTACATGGTTACCTATTGCTTCATCGCCATCTTTGATCTGCGAGATGCGCCGGATATCCAAACGTACTGATGCATAGAACTTCAATGCATTTCCCCCGGTAGTAGTTTCGGGATTGCCAAACATTATACCGATCTTTTCACGCAACTGGTTAATGAAAATGCAGACTGTATTTGTTTTGCTGATGGTGGCTGTAAGCTTACGCAATGCCTGGCTCATCAGCCTTGCCTGCAAACCCATTTTGCTGTCACCCATTTCCCCTTCCAGCTCTCCCTTGGGTACAAGCGCCGCCACGCTGTCAATCACTACCACATCCAATGCCCCGGAAAGAATTAAGCGGTCTGCAATTTCCAAAGCCTGTTCTCCGTAATCCGGCTGTGATATCAAAAGATTATCTATGTCCACACCCAGCTTCTGCGCATAAGCACTGTCAAAAGCATGCTCTGCATCAATAATTGCACAAATGCCGCCATTCTTCTGTGCCTCTGCGATCACATGTATAGCAATGGTCGTTTTACCACTTGACTCCGGCCCATACACTTCTACAACCCTTCCTCTGGGTAATCCCCCTATGCCCAATGCAACATCTAAACCAATTGATCCTGTGGAAATCACTTCCATTAGTTTTTCAGCTTTCTCGTTCATCATCATCACACTGCCTTTGCCAAAATCCTTGTCTATTTTATCTATGGTAAGCTTCAGCGCTTTCAGTTTGTCAGGGTTATTCATATTTCTTTATTTTAGTTTCAAAATTAATCAGGATATAAAAGTAATGCATTAAAATTATATCCACTAATTTTTTTAGTATTTTGTAATAAATGCTGATAGTCAGCAGAAAAATTTATCATCTTTAAAATATATCCAACTCCCATTCGTCTATCAATATAGATGAACGGGGCAAAGGCGATACACAGCACAATGGCATTGGCGGATAAAAGAAATATCAGCGATATTATTTCGACGTACAGTAAACGCCTGATGGGGTTTATACGCAGGCGTGTAAGTAACCCTGCTGATGCGGAAGATATTTTGCAGGATGTGTTTTACCAGTTGATAGGTAGCACTCAGCCTATTGAGCAGCTTTCAGGATGGTTATTTACAGTAACAAGGAATAAGATCAAAGACAGGCAGCGCAAACAAAGACCGGATTTACTGGAAGATGTATATGCCGGTGCAGGGGAAGATGATTTTATCGGCTGGGCCGAATTGTTTTTTGACGAGTATGATACGCCGGAAAATGAATACCTGCGTTCTATCTTTTGGCAAGAACTGGATAATGCACTGAACGAATTGCCCGAAGAGCAGAGACAGGTATTCGTTCTGCACGAAATGGAAGACATGCCATTTAAAGAAATTGCCGGGCTGACAGGTGAAACTGTCAATACATTAATCTCACGAAAACGTTATGCAGTGCTGCATTTAAGAACCCGGCTCAGTGTATTGCGTGATGAATTACTTAAATACTAAATAAAAAAGGAAATTTTATGAAAAGAAAATTTTGGGGAAGACGGATTGCGGGATTTATACTCTTAGGAATTGCAGCAGTGCTGCTTTTCAGTTTTATTGTGATGAGCTTGTGGAACAATATTCTTGCAGGCGTTTTGCATATCAGTGCAATTACATTTTGGCAGGCACTGGGTATTTTAATACTGGCTAAGATATTATTCGGGGGATTCCGCGGTGGATGGCATGGACATCATGGCTACCGGAGAAAACAAATGTTTGAAAAATGGCAGAACATGACACCCGAAGAAAGAGAAAAATTCAGGGAGGAATGGGAAAGCCGTTGCGGACGCTGGAGAAGGCCTGTGCAAACAGAGCGGCAAGGCGGTGGTGAGTAAGATATTGAGGATGTTGAGATATTAGATATTGGGATATTGTGGGGGTATTGAGATATTAAGGTATTCGCATTTGGAGTTGGGAAATTGGCTTTCGCGTAACAGGCACAATCTTGTATCTATAAACCCCGCAGTCTCTCATTCAACAGTCAGCAATTCGTATCTCGAAAAGCTTAATCGTCATTTATGGAAATACTTGTTTTCAAAACAAATGTTCAAAACATGC